>JARLGN010000395.1 GCA_031292775.1 Acidobacteriota bacterium
CACTCACCAGACCAGCCCCCCCCCCCCCCCCCCCCCCCCCCCCCCCCCCCCCCCCCCCCCCCCCACCAAGGCGCTTTGCGCAGGCTCAAACCATGACTCGTTTTATATGGTCAGGATAGTTCGCACCACGCCCAAGAACGAAAGCCTTGGAGTAATCCCGCTCCAAGCGGGATAACTCAGCACTACCCGCTCTCTTCCCATGTTTGAGGTTGACTTAAGCTTCCCTCTCCTGTGATATACCACTCGTGAAACCTCTGGATCTTCTCGGCGAGACGGTCACTCCCGACGGAACGGATATGAAGCTCGTCCGTCGCGACACCGAATTCATAATTCTGGCCAACGGCAAGAGCCTTATGTCGAGCCGCATGCATGGCTCGGAGGAGGCACTGGCCACATTTGCTTGCCGGCGGGCGCGGACGCTGGAGCAACCCTGCGTGCTGGTTGGCGGCCTCGGAATGGGCTTCACGCTACGTGCCACGCTCGATTTTCTACCCTCGGACGCGATCGTTATCGTTGCCGAGCTTTTGCCCGCCGTGGTGGAGTGGAACCGAGGACCGCTGGGGCCACTCGCGGGACATCCGCTGAAGGATAAGCGCGTGCGCGTCGAGGTGGGTGACGTCGGAGTGGCGCTCAGCTTGAGCCGCGGCAGGTTCGATGCCGTGCTCCTCGACGTGGACAACGGCCCGGCCCCGTTTGCCTCCTCCGACAACGCCGGGCTCTACGACAATCGCGGCGTTGCCGCTGCGTTTGCGGCTCTCAAACCGGGCGGAGTGCTGGCCGTCTGGTCTGCGCGCGAGGATCGAAAATTCGAGCAGCGCCTGCGCTATGCCGGGTTCACCGTTGAGGTGGAACGCGTCCGCGCCCGCCTGAAAAAGGGCGGCCCCCACCACCTTATCTTTCTGGGGCACAAGGGAACAGTAGGCAGAAGGCAGTAAGCAGTAGGCAGCGAGCGGCTTCGGTCAGATCCTCGGGTCGTCCCGTTTTGACACCCAAAAGGAACTTAGGACGAACCTGTTTTTTAGGTCCGCGCTAGAGTACCTGAGTTCAAAATTGAACATTACACGATATTCGTGTACACTGGATTCGTATGAAGAACATTACCCTCAGTGCGGATGAAGACCTGATTGAGCAGGCGCGGCTTATTGCCCGCGCTCAACGCGAGACGCTCAATGCGGCGTTTCGCAAATGGCTTTTGCAGTATACGGCGCGGGGGGGAAGTGCGCGCGAAGTGGACAGCCTGATGAAACGCTTGGGCCATGTCAAAGCGGACCGCCACTTTACCCGGGACGAGATGAATGAGCGATAGGTTCTTCCTTGACACCAATATCTTTGTTTATTGCTTTGACCGAACTGCTCCCGCAAAAGCCCGCCGCGCTTTGCAATTGATCCGAACCGCTGTGGAAACCCGGAAGGGAATCGTCAGCTACCAGGTCGTTCAAGAGTTCTTCAATGTTGCCCTGCGGCGCTTTACGCAACCCATGGCCATCTCCGACGCGGAGCAGTACCTGTCCACGGTTTTTCGCCCTTTGTTGGCTGTCCATTCTTCCCCAGCCCTTTACGGAGAAGCCCTCCGCCTCAGCGCCCAGTTCCGGTTTTCCTGGTACGATTCCCTGATCGTTGCCGCGGCAATCGAAGGTCAATGCCGCATCCTTTACAGTGAGGACCTTCAATCTGGCCAACGCATCGGGAATTTGGAAATCAAGAATCCATTCTTGTAAGCTCAGGTCGCCTCCAGCCAACCAGTCCGCCCAATCGACAACAAAGTGCCGCGACTTAAGAATCGGTTCGCGCTACGCTTGCTATTTCAGAGCGAGTTTGAGGAAGCGAAATCCCCCTCGAATCTGCTCCCTCAGCATGATAGGCTGGTAGGGTGCAATTCGAATGGCATCCCGAGAAGGCGCACAAGAATCTTATCAAGCATGGGATCTCATTCGACGAGGCGTCCACCGTTTTTGGTGATCCGCTGGCGGTGACGATCGACGATCCGGACCATTCACAGGAAGAGCGGAGGTTATTGACAACAGGTCTGTCACAGCGCCAGCGTTTGATCATCGTCGCGCACACCGACAGAGATGGGCGGGTTAGGATTTTCAGCGCGCGGGACGTGACCCCCGCCGAAAGGAAACAATATGAGTCCGGAGAATGATCAAATCGAGGCTGACGAGATGAGGCCGGAGTACGATCTGCGCGGGGGCGTTCGCGGCAAATACTACCAGCAGTACAAGGAGGGTACGAACGTTGTGCTGCTTGATTCCGATGTAGCTGCGGTGTTCCGCGACTCGGAGTCCGTCAACCAAGCCCTGCGAGTATTGATAAAGGCCGCCAGCCAGCTCGAATCTGCCACCCCACCGAAGGCCGAGCAAACCTAGCTACGGCGTGCCGCCGCGCGCTACGCTTGCTCTACAGTGAAGATCTTCAATCCGGCCAACGCATCGGGAATTTGGAAATCAAGAATCCATTCTTATAAGCTCTGATCGCCTCCAGCCATTCAGTCACCCTTACAGAATTAAGCCTCAACGCACGATACGGTCCAGCGCCAGACCAACTATGGCAAGCTGGCGAGGAAAGCGTTCATTTCGCGCAGGACATCTGCCTCGTTCGACAGAAAAACATAGTGACTTGCATGTGGCAGTCGAACCACGCGCGCCGAGGGAACCCCCTTTTCGAAGGCGTCGGCTTGAGCCCCGACCGTAACCGTTTCACGCGCTTCATGTAACGCCCGTGCGGCTGGGTCCTTGCCGAGTACCGGTCCCAAATCGTGTGGAACCGCAAAAATGGCGAGAACTGGAACGCGAATATTCGTGTACTTTTGTGTCCCGGCCATGATGGCTTGAGCAATCGGGGAAACCGGGGCCGCCGCGCGTACGGCAAGCAGGGCTTTAGGCGTGGCTTGCAAGTCCTTTAACTTTTCCTGCAAGTCTGTCTGAAGCCGGGGAAGAGCTGTTTGAAGCAATTCCTGGATGAGTGCCGTTTGATCTGGCACCATCCCCTGGGCTAACTGCTCCAACTTCTTTCGCAACTCAATGGAGTCGGCGGTTAGATCTCCATGCGAGCGGTCGTAGAACGCGTACCCATAACCGGCATCGAGGTAGATCAACCCTGCAACCTTTTCCGGATGCCGGGTGGCGATGGAACTCAACTCCTCGCCGGCGATGGAATGGCCCGCCAAAACCGGGTGATTCAACTTGAGCGCGTCGAGTACGGCCAACACGTCGTCGCCGAGCCGATCGGCTGAGTAGTTGCCGTTTGCCGGTACCGGAGCACTGGAGGCGCCAAACCCGCGACGAGTGATGCCATAGACGTGACAGGTAGCAGTCAGTTTGGGAGCGAATTTGTCAAATACATGTGCTGCGTTTCCAAGCCCTGCCAACAGGACCAACGGGCGACCGGACCCACCCCAGTCAAGCACCTCCAGCTTCACGTTATCGTCGACGGTTACAAACTGCACGGTGTGCGGCGATGAATCGGTCGGCCACGCCGTCTCTTTGGTGGCGCGCTGGAAAGTGAGAGGCAGCGGATTCTTAAACTGAGTCCAGGTTCCCTGAATGGAATTTCCGTCTGCGCTGACCGTCCCTTCGTAAGCACCGCTTATCGCGGTGATGGCAAATGTGAGCATCGATCCCTGGAGGGTAATGGAAGTGACAGGTATCCCTTCCGGGCTTTGGTCAATGCTATAGAGCGTGGCCTGCCCGCCGCCCGCGTCAGCCTTCGCTACTTGCAAAACAACCCGGAGTCCTTTGCCGGCCGCCAGCGTTCCCTGCCAGCTTCCAACCAGGTTCGGCGTGGCAACCTGGGCATGCGCGGCAATCGAAAAAAGGGCGGCGAGTATAAGCGGCGCTACTTTGATGTTCATGATTGTGATCTCCTCAGGCGACTGGTCATTGCCGTGGTATTTGTAACGCCGACCTTTAGGGCGGCACTTTCCAGATGCGGAAATTGAGGGTGCGACAACTGGACAAAACGTCGCGCAGACAAAAGTCACCATAGAACATGCGGCGTCGAGCCCCCCGCGACGGTTGCGTCGTGGGTTAAAAGATCGATGCCAGTGCGACCTTGCCTACAATCCAAATCGCCCATGCTCCGACGAAGCACAGAGTAATAGGCAGCGCCTTCACTTTGCCGCCCGTTGCCCTGCTCATACCCAGCCCCAGTAGGATGACGATCCAAACCACCACAATGTCAACCGACCCCGCCAGCGCAAACAGGGGCTTGGAAACGTCTCGATAATTCAGGAAGAATGCAAGATTTACGGGCATGGGATTCTGCGGATCGAGGTTGTCAGTGCCGCCAAAAAGAGCAATGGGAAGGGCCAGGATAACCCCAAGGACGCTCGGCAGGTGGGCGTAACTCGCCACTGAAAACAGGGTCTTGAATTTAGCTTCTCCGCCCAGAATGGCGTTCACAATCATCATCCCCAACCCGGCTATGATCAGGAGGCCAACTAGGGTGGCAATGACAATGGAGACATCGGTGAGGATGAGCGTGCGCGCCAAGTGCCCGGCGCTGCGATTGATGGCCTGCTCCATCTGCTCCGGCGTCATCCGGGAGGCAAATGAACTGCGCTCAAACTGCAGGCGCGTCAATGTCTCCACACCAAATTTCCAGTACATGGCATCGAACAAGGCGCACGAGGCGACGATAAGCGTCGCGATGGGCGCCACAAAACCCGGCTTGCGTGCAATATCATCAGATGTCGCGCCCGGTGAAATGAACATTCCAAGCGCACGGCTGAAGAAAGAATCTGCTGGCTTCTCTTCCGGAATGGAAGGCGCAATCGAGGGTTCGCCCATGATTCACTCCTATTTCACCTTTATGATTTGAAATCTCCAACTGCGGATGATCATCGCCTTAGCACTTGTATCGCCTCCCTATAGGACGGCACTTCCCAGACGCGGGAATTGAAATTGCAGCGACTGGAATTCATGCCGCACAGACTGAAGCTGCCATGGGACGTGCCGGGCGTAAGCCCGGCGCTATAACATCACCCCTGACAGTCCTATGTACCGCGACTTGACACGCCCTGCACTAGTACTGGCGCGTTTGCACCACTCTCATCGCAGCGAAAAATAGAATCGCTGCGGCACCGAGCGAGATTCCCATACTGGCCCAAGGGAACGTATGCGTGAAGAGCGGCGAGGATGCTCCCATGGCTCGGAAGATATTCACTGACGGGGGCAGAAAATTCCTGGATAAGAGCCACCGGAAAGAAACAAGCCCAAGAATGCTTGTCCAGTTTTGCCAAACGTCATCCAGAAAGGTGGAGAGTAATACTCCCAGAAAGTAGAACGCGGAAACGCATATGGAAAGGGTCGCCCAAAATGCCATCAAGTCTGAACCCGTAACGTGCATCCTGAGCGAGGGGAATATGATCCATACTGCACAGGGAGCGATGGCGAGGACTCCGGCAGACTCCAACATGCCGAGCCCGGCTCTTGTCACATAGAGCCTGAAACGGCTGACCGGCAGCGACAGGGTGAAATACAAGGACCCGTGAAGGCCTTTTCGCGGCTGAAGGTCGGCCTGCGTCTTGATGCCCGATCCGGCCAGCATCAGCGGAATCATCGAATAGTAAAACGCCAAAAACCCGACCCCGCCTGCCACTGCGGCAAGGGAAGCTGGGTGTGCAGGATGCTCGCTCAGAGTTATCAATGGTATTGGAAACACTGCGAACACAAGCGTAAGTAAGATCCGGAACCGCGTTTCAAGCCAGCCTTTGTACCAAAGCATTCAGTTCCTCCTCGCGTGTTCTATAAAGATCTCTTTCAAGGTGACCGGAAAGCACTCCACCGATGCACCGGGCAAGGACCGGGCCTGGTTCAGAATGGCGTCCACATTGCGGCTGGCGAGGATATCCACGCTTCGTCCCTGCTGTTGCACACGCTCCGCTCCA
>JARLGN010000396.1 GCA_031292775.1 Acidobacteriota bacterium
AAAACGATTGATCCCCACCAGTACGATTCCCGCAAGCACGCAAGCAAGTACGGCTCACCCATGGAGGGGAAGTTGCTGTCCGGACTCACCGGGCACAACATCTGCCTGGACTACTTCGGCTCGCCTTCTCCCGAGGAGGCTTCACTGGGCCTGACGCAGCACGGTGAGGCGGCCAGCAGCAAGTGGAGAATCGCCGGTCAGCACATCGGGGTGGCCGCAGCCAGCGTTAAGCTTGCGGTGCCGCTGCTGGCAGCAGGTCTCCGGTTCACTCGCGAGATTTCCATGCGCCGGGGAGAGTCGGTTGCTTACTTTCAGGAGACTGTGGTCAATGAGAGGAAGGCCGATCATTTCTTTCATTGGGTTCAACACGTCACCCTGGGACCACCGTTTTTAAACGCAGAGTGTTCACGAGTTGCCGTGTCGGGCGGCCGGAGCCTGACCTCCCCGCACGGCTACGATGAAGGAAGGGCACTGCTCCCCTCCAAACGCACGTTTCGCTGGCCCATGGCGCCGACGGTCACGCAAGGAACAGCCGACCTGACACGTCCCTTTTCACAACCCGGGTTGGGGTTCGTTGTGGGGGTACAGGTGGATCCTCGAAGAGACGTGGGATTTATCTCGGCCTTCAATTCAGAAGCGCGCCTTCTCGTTGGGTACTGCTTCTCGCGACGAGATTGTCCCTGGGTTACGGTTTGGGAAGAAAACCTCGCAATCGAAGCCGTACCGTGGGAACGCCGGACACAGGCGCTCGGGCTGGAGTTTGGAACGACGCCCCTCGCACTCCCACGACGCGAGAGCTTTCTGGAAGGTGGCCCGATTTTTGGGACGCCGACTGTTACCTTTGTGCCGGCACGCGGGAAGAAACAGGTCCGCTACCTCTCCTTTCTTGCCAGTGCCCCACCTGAATTCGAAGGTCTACGTGATATAAAAATCGACGGGAACAAGCTTCTTCTTTTTGGAGCTAAGAACCTGGACCCGCTGCCATTGGCGGCTTCCGGAATAGGCGGGATATTTCCAGTATCCATCTGAGTTTCACAACTCGATCGGAAATCATGAGTTCGTAACTACGCGTTTTGTTCCGAGGTTTCAACCGCGGGCAGTATCGACTTCAGGAATTCCAAACGAGGAGATGGGTCATGAAACTAAAAGGGAAAGTAACGATTGTTACCGGTGCAGGATCGGGGATCGGCAAAGCCAGTGCGGGAGTGTTCGCGGAAGAAGGAGCCCTGGTGGTCGTGGTGGACTGGAACAAGGAAGCCGGGGCGCAAACCGCGGAAACGATTCGCCAGGCGGGCGGTGAGGCCACCTACTGTTATGCTGACGTGTCAAACGCCCAGGATGCCGAAGCGATGGTGAACACTGCCGTCGAGCGCTACGGGCGATTGGATGTCCTCTTTAACAACGCTGCTATCCAAATCATGGCAAAGCTGGCGGATACCGAAGAGGATGTTTGGGATCGAATCCAGCGCGTCAACCTGAAGGGTGTGTTCCTGGGGTGCAAATACGCGATTCCTGCCATGATCCGCAATGGCGGCGGATCGATCATCAATATGGCGTCGGTCCTGGGCTTTGTGGGAGATCCCGACTTGGCGGCTTATTGCGCGGCCAAGGGAGGCGTGATCGCACTCACCAAGGCCGGGGCGTTAGGTTACGGTCCTCAGGGTGTGCGCATCAACTGCATTTGTCCCGGCGATGTTGATACACCGCTGGCGCAGGAATACTTTCAGAAGGACGCTGATCCCGAACGACTCCGGCAAGAGATCTCCTCCAAGTATGCTTTGCGCCGAATCGCGGGCCCGCGAGAGGTCGCGCAGATGGCGGTGTTCTTGGCCTCGGATGCCTCGTCGTTCGTAACGGGAAGCACAATGGTGATCGATGGTGGTCTTACGGTGAAGTGCTATTAGCGATAAGCGGGAAAGCCGCTTGCTGCGGCCTGAAACGAGCAACCCTGAACCAAGGGGGAACCGATGAATCAAGGGACGCTGCCTAATCGATTCAAAGCTGTCCGATGGCCTCGGCGGGGAATCGCCTGGGTCTTTGTCTTGGGGGTGGTACTTGCCGTTCAGGCCTTCTCCTCACCGGGAACTTGGGCCGCGGAAAAAACTTTATGGCAGATCGGCAAGCCTGACAACGCCTCCCTGGAGTTCAATCAGCACTGGGATTTCTCTCGGCCGGAGGATCCGCGGTTTGTTATTGGCCGAAGCAACCCGGAAAAAGATTGGAGCGCTATTCATCCGGGAGTCGACGAGCGCGCGGCTGACCATCGGGTCCACCCCTTCACCATTCTCTTCAATCTCAATACGGAGCCCCGAGGCGTTTATTACCTCACCATCGACGCCATGTTCACAAGTCCCGGCATCCCCGAGTATGTCATCGACGTGAATGGGAAGAAGGGAAGGTTTTACTTTCAGCCCAAACTGTCTCCGGTGATGGGGGACCCGGAGGCGGCCTGGAACATCATCTTCTCGGTCCAGCAATTGCGTGTCGCCCTGCCCGCTGGGTACTTTCGAAAGGGCGAGAACCAAATCGTGCTCACCTGCGGAAGCGACGAAGGTCGTGTCATCATGCCGGACACGAAGGTGCTCAACGGGACACCCACAATCTACTACGACGAGCTGGAACTCAGCCAGGACTCCGAGAGAAAGTTTGACGCCGCGCCACCGCGGGCGAGCGCCGCACCAACGATGTTCTACCGGCGTCAGCGCGGCGACAAGCTGAGCGAAACAGTGCTTCTCAAGGCCACAACGGCCCGCCGTTATGAGAGCGGCTCGGCCAGCCTTCGGGTTGGAAAGGAAACATTTTCTTGTCGCCTCAATTCAGATTATGACTTCGGAGAGAGTGAGTGCGGGGTGGAAGTCCCTGAACTTTCCGGCCCGACCCCGGCAAGATTGGCCGCCACGTTGGGCAAGCTGCCGGTCGCGAGCGAGATAACGCTTGTCCCCCAAAAGAAGTGGAAGCTCTTTCTCTGCCCGCAGGTACATCTTGATATGGGCTACACCGACTACCGGCCCAATGCTTACGAAGTCCACAACCGCACGATTGATCAAGTCATTGCGATGATGGAGGCCCATCCCGGCTACAGATTCAATCCCGATGGGTCATTTATTCTGGAGGATTATTGGAAGCATCGGGGTGAAGATTGGCGCGAGCGTTGTCTCAAGGTCCTCAGGGAAGGGCGGCTTGGGCTTCCTGCCCAGTTCTTTACGATCAATACCGGGCTGGCCTCTCAGGAAGAACTTCATCGCTTGGCCTACTTCAGCACGCGCTTCAGCCGTGAGCACCAACTTCCTCTTCTTTATGCTAACCAGACGGACGTGCCCGCCCACTCATGGGCGCTGCCGTCGATTCTTGGAAATATGGGCGTGAAGTATCTTGCCATCTCCAGCAATCCCTTCCGGGGACCGATCCTGTTGCAAGGACATCTGAGTGAAAGCTGCCCTTTCTGGTGGCAGGGCCCTGATGGCAATAAGGTCTTGACCTGGTTCTCTCGACAGTATGCTCAACTGGAGCAACTGTTCACTCTCCAGCCCAATACGCTTGCGGGTGTTAACTCATTGCCGATCTTTCTCCAGACTTATGCTTCGCAGGCTTATACCCCGGACGCTGTTATGCTTTATGGAACGCAGATTGACAACCGGCCCTATGCACCGGAAGAAGCGGGTTTTCCTGACCAGTGGAACAAGGAATTTGCCTACCCGGCGATAACCACTTCCACCATGGTTGAATGTTTTGATTACATGGAGCGCAACTTCGCCGGCTCGTTCGCCACCATCAAGGGCGATGGTGGCGCCTGGTGGGAAGAGATGGCTGCTGCCGACGCCCTTTATGCGGGAATCTCAAGGAAGGTAAAAGAGCGGGCGCTGGCCGCTGAGGAGGTTGCATCGATCGGTTCCATCGTGAACCCGAACTTCCACTTTCCTCTGGAGGATGATCAGTCGATTTGGAATAACCTGTTGTTCTACACCGAACACACTTGGGGAACGCCATCGGCGTGGTCACATCCGGAAAGTGAGCCCGCGAAGATCTTGTTGCGGGACAAGGAATCGTTCACCCAACAGGCTGATATTGCGACGGACCATCTGCTTCGCCGCGGCCTCAGTCAACTGGCCGACAAGATCTCCACGAAAGGGGAGTCGGTCGTAGTTTTTAATTCCCTCTCGTGGGTGCGCGGCGGACTGGTGGAAGTCGAGTTGAACCGCGGTCAGGGCCTGATTGATTCGAAGACGAGCCAAGCGGTGCCTTTGGAGTTGGTCCGGCGCGTGGAAGGCGAAGCATATGACCACGTTCGTTTTTGGGCGGACGATATCCCGCCGCTGGGATTCCGTTGTTACGAGATTATGCCGTCAGGTTCGGCCACGGCGGCAAGCGATTTGCCCATTTCGAACACCGTCGAGAATGAGTTCTATAAGGTCACCATCGATCCATCACGAGGTGGAGTTTCCAGTGTCTTCGACAAGCAACTGCGCCGGGAATTGGTGGATGCCGGCAGTCCGTACGCTTTGAACCAGTATGTGTACGCCGGTTACGGGCATGACGGGGTTAGCCTGATCGAGCAGCGGACGCGATTCAACAGCACGCTGTTGCAATACAGCACGGCATTGCCGCAACCGAGCCTTGATGTCTCCGCGGCGGAAAAGGGCAAAGTCGTTGCCGTGCGGAAAACTCCCTGGGGAATCATCCTTGTCCTGCGCAGCTCGGCGGTGCATACACCCGTAATCGATACGGAGGTGCGGATGTTCGACAAGGCAAAGCGCATCGAGTTGGTGAACACCATCGAGAAGGAAGTGGTGCGCGCACCCGAGGGCGTTTACTTTGCCTATCCGTTCGTGGGGCGGCAGCCTGTGATCCAGTATGAAATTCAGAATGCCTGGGTTGACCCCGCGCGGGATCAACTCCCGGGGGCTAACACCGAATGGTTCGCCGGCCAGCACTGGATTGCGGTCACAAGTTCCGGCGTTTCCGCGGCGCTTGCCTTCAATGAGGCTCCGCTGCTGACCATCGGGGATATTAATCGCGGGCGCTGGCCTACGACCTTGGAACCAAAGAATGGAACCGTGTTCTCATACATCATGGATAATTATGATGGCGACGACGAAAGGCCCTTTCAAGGGGGAGCTTTTACCTTCCATTATGCGCTGACCAGTAGTTCCGAGTTTGATCCGTCCCAACTGGCCCGGTTCGGCCGGGAGTCAGCCAATCCACTTGAAATCGATAAGGTCACGGCGCTTGCCAAGCACGACTCTCCTTCCGAACCACTTGGTGCGTCGCCGACGGGATTCATCGATATCGACAGTCAGGACGTGATCCTCTCAACCTGGAAAGGTGCGGAGGACGGCGATGGCTACATCCTGCGGTTCTACAACACCGCTGACAAGCCCATCGCGGCTCGGGTGCGGTTTCCGGGATTGCGGTTCGAAAAGGTCCGTCACGTGAGCGCCGTGGAGGTTAACCAGGAACCGCTTACTGTTCAGCCAACCGGCATTTCGCTAGCCCTGCGGCCACATGAAATCTACTCATTGAGAATTGTCGGGTTCAAGCTGGATTAAAGCAGTCAGTGCCGTTGTTGCGCTTGCCCAAACTCGGCCGGGGACCCGTGTTGCCGCCGCCGTTGCTGCAACTACCTTTGTTTTCTATAATATTAAGGGAATTGCGCGTAAGACATTTAATTTCAATATGTTGTCAGCTTTACGTTTTTTTGGTTTTGGCAAGATCCATTGTTTTCAGCAGCTTCTAGGCTTCGCTCGGGGTCGCGCAATGCCCGTCTGGCGCGCCGCCTCAGTCGCTGCTCGTAGGCTTGGTCTTCCAATTCCATCTCGTAGTGAACGTCAATGAGGTCCGCAAACACGGGGTTGCCGGTTTCCTCCCTCGTCAACACGGTGCGTACCGTTGTCGCCACGGGGGTGCCGGGCGGAGCATCCAGCAAGGCAAGCCAGAACTGGCGGTAAGCGGGTGAGCAATGCCCGTGCCGCATGCCGTTCAGCTTGGATATGGCCTTGCCGCGGGCCGTGCGCGGACCGGTGGATTTTGACGCGTTGCGGCGGTTGGCGGCCCGGCGGGCAGCAGTCATGACGCGGGGCTTCAGCAAGGACATGGCGGGGGCCTCCACTAACCCGGCCTGATAGTATACATTGTAGCCTATCAATTGTCAAGGGAAATGTTGTCCGGGCGCGGCCCTCGCTTGAACGGCCGGCCGCCCCACGGGAAGCGCCATGCCGTGCGCTGTTTCCGCCGGGGCAACGATTCCTGTAAAGTTTCGGAACCCATGCAGGGCGGGGGAACGCGCCGGCGAGCGGGTTTCTACCCCAGGCGGACATCAAAGAGTGCCACCCAATACTGAAGGGATTGCAAGCCAAAACCGCAGAGGATGAGCCCAATACCGAAGGCTCCGAGCCGGCGCTCGGGTAGGCTGTCAGCATAGTACTCGATGAAGGGATTTACGGTAATTCCGACTCCGGTGACCAGGCCGGTCACCAGTCCCACCCGGATCGCAAACGGCCAGGCATGGTCGGTGTGATGCACAAGAGCACTGCAAATCAGCGCCGTGACCGTATAGCCGACGGTTCGGACAACGGTCCCCCAGAACTGAGGGCGCGTCAGGCGAGGGCGGCGCGACGACACATAATCCAATGCAGGACGCATGCCCCGGGAGTAGGCGAATACCTGGCCGAGCGTGATCAGGACGCCAAATGCCATTGCGAATTCCCACCCCAGGATCCGGTGCAGCGCAAAACCGAAGGCAAACCCGCGGATGGCGCTGAAAAAACCTTCCCAGCCGAGCGAGTAATGGTCAAGGCCGCGCGCGGCTCGATTGAGTTCAACGGACAGGGTGATGCCGGTGGCGACGCCCGAGACGAGGCCAAAGAACAGGCCGAGGCCGATACCGTAGCCAATTCCAAAGACGATTGAGTACGTTACCGCCCTGGTAAGGAGCCTTAAGGGTCCGTGTTGACCACCCAGCAAATCGTAGGCAAGATAGAGACTTCCCAGCAAATCAAGACAGGTGCCGATAATACTTATCGCCGCGACAGTGTGGTGATCCATCAAGTTATTATAGACTTTTTGGCATGGCTTCCGTACTCGATTGGGTACGTCGGGACGGAACCACGCCGTGATCGTCCCTGCACCAGGATTTTAGCGGAAGTACCAACGGTGGGTGTCACGCGGCACCACAGCGGATAGAGCAGGGGTTACTTCGCTCGACCTTCCCCCGTTCACTGATGAATGCCCCCAAAACAAAAGACCTTGCGAGCTTGTACCGCAACGGGGAGAGTCAATATTCTGAGTCCTCAGGGGGTTGTTGATTCAGCCGTTGATTTAGCCTCAAAGGGGAGAAATAGCAAAACCCAGGCCAACGGCCCATAAGCGCTAATGTAATTCTTGAGCCTTCGAGGAGAGAAAAGGCCGAGCCCTTTTGAATACCGATAAGGGTTTTACCACGGAGGCCACAGAGGTCACGGAGAAAGCACGGAGATGAAACGATGGGTCCCCCAACAGGGAAGCGTAATCCCTGCCCGTGCCGACAGAAGCGGTTTTCTCTGTGGTCTCTGTGCGCTCTGTGGTGCATCTTTTCTTCGCGGGTCAACACCTATCTTAACGCTTTTGGGCCAACGGCCTGGGCTCCGTTAGATCGCCCCGTTGGGGCTTAAAGACGATTGCCGACGGGGTCCCTAAATTGGGAATATGGTACGTGTTACGGTTTTCCCGGCGGCGATTCGCGATCGAGATGACGAGTACGAAATTTGCTGCGATGATGAGGGTTCCACACCCCGCTGACGAAACGAGACGAGATGGCTCAGAAGAAAAACGAAAGTTATATTCGCCGCCTTCACCGGGCGCGCCTACCCGCTGGCACCATCGAACTTGCGAAATACCTGATCGGTAAGACGCTGGTGCATGACACGCGCGCCGGCAGAGTGAGCGGGCGGATCGTCGAAACAGAAGCTTACGTAGTGGGAGACGCCGCCGGGCATGCCTACCCGGGACTTACGCCGCGCAACAAGCCTCTGTTTCTCGATCGTGGGCACGCGTATGTTTATCGTGCCTACGGTTTACACTTCCTGGTAAACGTCTCGAGCGAAGTTCGCGGGGTGGGAGCTGGCGTCCTGTTGCGCGCTCTTGAGCCGCTTGATGGGATCGAACTCATGCGCCTGCACCGCCCCCACGCGCCCTTGATCGATCTTGCCCGAGGCCCGGGGAGACTCACCGAGGCAATGAGTATTGGACCTCAGCATGACGGCGTGGACCTGTGCGGCGCCAGCCCCTTGTGGCTTGGCGACTCAGTCAGGCCGGCGGGGAAAATAGGCAGGAGCGTGAGGATCGGAATTTCGCGAGA
>JARLGN010000009.1 GCA_031292775.1 Acidobacteriota bacterium
ATCAGTTTCCAGAATGCCGAAAGAGGTTTTCCACGGCAGCGACGAAATACTGATGTTTGCCGAACCATGGTGGAAATGATTAGGCCCGATCAGGATAATGGTTTCCGGCGAAGACCCGGCGCGCAAAGTCGCAAAGAACCGCACCATTAATCCACTGGCCAGAAAGTGATGAGTAACGATGCCTGCGCAAATCCGCTGATTCGCAGCGAGCTTGAGCGGTGGGGCCGATTGCGATTTCTGTATGGCCTCAAGATAGGGCTGAGGATTGTCGCTCCACCAGGAGTAGTGGGACATCCGCACCCCCGCCGGCATGGTGAGCAGGAAGATGAAAGCCGAGAATTGAGGCCGCCACATCAAGAGTGTCCGCCCACGTTCCTGGAAAATGTGGAATACCATGCTGGCGGTCTGATGCCTTGCTGTTGCCGCGTCTTCTCGTCGCCGTCATAAATCATCTTCTTCCACTCGGAATCGCTCCAGCGCTTCTTCGAAGGGAATTCATACCAGGAGTAGACGTATCCCACGGTCAGGCGGGTTCCGCCAAAAGCGTCTTTGACTAACACGATGATTCTCTGCGGCGTGCCGACTCCCTCCTCCAATACGAGTCCGTCCACCCCATCCGTCGCCACATCGGCCACCAGGGCCATCTGCAGTTGGGCAGGGTCCTTGATTTCGTCCGTGCCCCGGGGCAGCAGCAACGAACTGTCGAAGCTCCACCGGAGCGTACTGATCCAGTCGTAATCGCCGGGGCTGATGGGCTGGCCGAAGACTTCCTCCTGCGCGATCGCTTCCGCGCGGTGGGACAGGTCCCGGAACAAGGTGAACTTATCTACGTATTCGTCCGTGAGACCGTCCGCACCTTTCATTGATAACAGCATGTTGTCTATGGAGTCAGTCAGTTGATGGAAGAAGGCGGGATTGGGCTCCACATAGCCTTTGGGTGGAGGCGGGACATAAGGAGGAATTGTGAATTCATCTCCGCTCCCCATCTCCGCTCCGGACTGCTCAGCGTAGAGAATGGTGTCATGCTTCAACTCCGTCCAGGAAGCCCCCGCCGTGTTCAAGCTCTTGTATTGCCAGGGTGCTCCCAGCATGAACATCTGCTTGCTCCCGGTGGAAAAGAACAGGGTGCGCAAGCGGGCGAGGGACTCCCCGTAATAAGTCGCGCCGAGGGCGTACGGTGTTTCCACCTGTTGCTTGAGCTTCGAGACCTGTGCGTCATAATGGGCCCACTGATGTTCCTTTTGCGCTGCCTGTTGCAGATCGGCCGCCGCATTCGAACCCAGTATCGTCATCACATCCAGGGCGGAGGGGAGGTTGCGTGGATTCTGGTCCGTGCCCACGCTGGGTGAGGTGAGTTGATTCAGAAAGAAGGCGTCAAATACGAAACGCTGACCGAGGAACTGCATTCCCGCGCTTTCCCGCAGGCGCTGCTCCTGCATCAATCCCAATCCCGTCTGTACCGTGACGATGCGTGGCAGTGGCAGGTCCTTCCAGGCGGTTTCCTGGAAGGCTGCCAGCTTGGCATCCAGATCCGCGCCCAGGTTCTTTAGTGCGGGAGCCTCGACGCCGAAGACCTTTTTGTTGACGGTGCGATACCCCTCCAGCGTGTACCTGTCCTGCTCGCCAATGAGGCTCGAGACTTGCCGGTCGATGGTGTCGAACTTATCACGCGCATTCGCGGCTTCCACCAGGTGCGGCAGCAGGATGGCGGCGAGTGTCTGAGCCTTGTCGGAGAGCAGGAAGTTGCGCCGGCCGTACCACATCATGCCGCGAAAGTACCTCTGCATCACCGCATTTTTGGCATAGTGCCCGCGCACCTTGTATTGCGTGAAGTCTTCCTTCTCGAAGCCCAGAAAGTTTTGCCTGGAGGGCAGTTCGCCGGTTCCGGCATTGATGCGTGCCACCAGCGTCCCTGCCTGGGGCCGGATGGCAGCGGGAAGGGTGAACGCCGGGTCCAGCACCTTTGCTGCCACGGAGAAATAGAGCAGGTCGCGCCGCAGAGCATCCTGATAAGCTGTCGCCGTCGCGGGCGCGGCCTTGAATTCGACCTCGGTGGTCCGCGCCAGCGCGCGGGACAGGTGCGCCGCCGCCGGCAGCAATCTCTTCTCCTCCATGTCCTGAAGCATGCGGTCGAAAATCAAATGATAGGCATGGAGGAAAAGGTCGGTGGTTATGAAGTATTGTTCGCAGGAGTAGGTTTCCTGGTACGAATCCGTCATGTCATCAACCCTGAGATCCTTAATCGGCGGCACCGGCTCGATGTAGAACCCGGCTTGGGAGAGCCGATTCTGGTCCGCGGCGGAGAACTTCAGCTTCGAGCCGCGAATTCTTCGGGGAACCTCTTTCCGTGCGACTTTCGATTGATTGACGGAAGCAAGTGTGAGGGGCTGTACTTCGTTCGCGGCGATGAAGCCGTAGCGCGGACGGTCTGGTACATTGAAGCGCGCCTTCACCCAATCCTGCCCCTGGAAGTTGAGCACTCCCACCGCATCCACAACTTCGCCTTGCAGGAGCGTCAGGGCCGGCGGGCTGGTAAGGGAGGGCAGCACGTGCACGGCAACCACCTCGCCCACCGCCAAGTAGCGCTCACTGTGGGGCGGGTCCAGCGGCGGCTCCAGCCACAGCTTGGCAGCATCCACATAGCCGCTCACTTCCTTGCCATCGATTGTGGCATGAACGGCGATCACCCCGGGGTGCGCCGGATCGTATTTCCCGCTCACCGTTTCGCCATAGAAAACGTAGGGAGCGGCCACCTCATGATCCGACGTCTGGAGCTGCTCATACGTCATCCCCTCCTCGGTGGTCTTCTGGCCCGGCTGCTTGCGTAGAAAGTCCACCTGGTAGGAGACAATGTAATCGCGTTCCATGCCAGCCGCTTCTGGCGTGGCGCCCGGCGTGAGGTTCCCCAGGAAGTTCACAACTTTGTTTGGGACCTCACTGGGATCGACGTCGCGCGGGTCCACGGACTTGGTTGAACTGTTCCCGGGGGGAACGGCCTCCTGCGCTGCCATGGCGCGAACTTGCTTGGGATTCCTCCAGGTCAGGCAGAATGCGCCCGTCCCCAACATGAAAAGAAGAATGCCAATGAAGATGTAAAGAGCTTTTCCACGTTTCATTTTCCGGCTCCCTCAACCAGCACTTGATTGCAATCAGGATTTGCAATGTGTCCCGCAGCATATAACACGCCCGTCGATGATTTGCCATATGGAACTGAAGTTGCCCCTGAAAGGCGCAGTGGACGAGGGATTGGAAATTGGAAGAGGTCGTCCATGTGGCAGCTCAAATGTGGCACCCTCATGCCGACCGCGTAGGGTTAAAGGCCGGAAGCCGATGCCCGGAGGTTCCACATCTCCCCTGGCGCCTGTCACGGTATCACTTTTTGCATAACTCCCTATCTTTTCATCAACATCATGGAAAGAATGGTTTAACTCGTTTGTTTTCATGAATATCATGGAAAGGCGGAAAACGGGCATTTTTTCTATATGCATTTTCAACAACTTAAAGGAATTTAGCCTAAATTTTCCCCCCTTTTTTCCCGCGGCCATGG
>JARLGN010000010.1 GCA_031292775.1 Acidobacteriota bacterium
GCCTCCAGGGCAGAAGACTCAGGTCCCTTTCCTCCGGCGTGGTCCTCGGTTTCTCCAGCGGTAGGTCCGGTGAGCCAACATTTTCCGTCTTTAGATTTCGACTGGCCGATAACATATGCCTGACTGACTCGGAATGCAATTGAGTGGGCGGGCTTTTGGCGCCGAGCGTCTCAGTGACCTTCCCGGCCCGCACCTTTCATAGGACCGGTCCATTCATAGGACCGGTCCATCGCGTCCCTTTTCTTGACACTGTTTTTCACTGCAACCTATAATGCCCATTACATCTTTTCGTTGAAACTCTCCACAGATTGTAGGTAACCCCCGTGCCAGAGAATGAACAGTCAGACCTGATCCAGCAGCGCGAGAAGAAACTCCAGGCGATCGTTGACCTGGGTTTTGAGGCCTACCCGCGCAAGTACGATGTAACGCACGCGATCCCGCAAATCGTGACGGAAAATTCCCCGCTTTCGGCGGAACAGCTTGCCGCAAACAAGATCTCCGTCCGGGTCGCGGGTCGTGTCATGACCATGCGCCCGCACGGCAAGGCGGGTTTTGCGCATTTGGCCGGAGGGGGAAAGCGCCTGCAAATCTACGTGCGGTTGGACGCGGTGGGGGAGCGCGACTTCGAGCTTTACAAGCTCCTCGACCTTGGCGACCTGATTGGGGTGGAAGGCTACCTCTTCCGCACCCGGACGGGCGAACTCACCATTCATGCCGAGCACCTGCAATTCCTTGCCAAGGCGATGCTGCCGTTGCCGGAGAAATGGCACGGCCTCACGGACGTGGAAATTCGCTACCGCCAACGCTACCTGGACCTGATGGTGAATGAAGAAGTCCGCACGGTTTTTGAGCGCCGCGGCAAACTGGTGCGTGCTGTCCGCGATTTTCTGGAGGCCGAAGGTTATCTGGAAGTCGAGACGCCCATGATGCAGCCCCTGGCGGGCGGAGCCATGGCCCGGCCATTCATCACCCACCACAATGCCCTCGACATTGATCTCTACTTGCGCATCGCCCCTGAGCTCTACCTGAAGCGTCTCATCGTGGGTGGCCTCGACCGCGTTTACGAGATCAATCGCAACTTTCGCAATGAGGGCATCTCCACCCGTCACAATCCCGAATTTACCATGCTGGAGTTCTACCAGGCTTACGCGGACTACCACGACATGATCGCCCTCACGGAGCGGCTGTTGCGGCGGGTGGCGGAAGCGGTGTTGGGAAGCGTGGAATTTGACTATGGGGACCAGCGCATCTCGTTTGCGAAGTTTGAGCAGATCACGATGAAAGACGCCGTGCTGAAGTATTGGCCCAGCGAAGTGGAGGCTCTGACCCCGGCGCAATTAGATGACGCCCAAGCCATGGCAGATCGTATTCCCGGCCTTAACCAGTGGTTGATCCAGCGGGGTGTTGCGCCGATTCCAGCCGATGCCGGGCATGATAAGCGATCGGGCGAACTCCTGGCTCTCTTCTTTGAAACGGTGGCGGAGGAGCGCCTTATTCAGCCTACTTTCATTGTGGATTATCCTCTTGAGGTTTCGCCGCTTTCCAAGCAGAAACCGGAAAACCCCAACTTTGTCGAGCGCTTTGAGCTTTACATTGGAGGCATGGAAATCGCCAACGCCTTCAGCGAGCTTAATGATCCGGAAGAGCAGCGCAACCGCTTCCAATACCAGCAGAACCTGCGCGAAAAAGGTGATTTGACCGCACACGCCATTGATGAGGATTACATCCGCGCGCTCAGCTTCGGAATGCCCCCCACCGGTGGTGAGGGCATCGGGATTGACCGGTTGGTAATGCTGCTTACCAATTGCCGCTCCATCCGTGATGTGATCCTTTTCCCCTTGCTGCGGCCCGAAAAGCATATCGAATAGGATGGAAGGACGAACCGTCCACCCGCTTTCGACATCCTGCCTGCGCAAAGGGCCATCACGCCCAACCCGGCACCGTGGAAGTAGGTGAGCCCGGTCAGGTCTAATGCCACTTTCCGTGAGCCCTCCGATTCGCCTTAACCCGTCGTGATTCTGCTTGGCGCATTCTATTTGCTAGTCGATAATGATGGCGCGTATGAATTTCGAGTTCTTTGTAGCATTCCGTTACCTCAGAGCCAAGCGGCGGCAGGCGGCGATTTCAATCATCACCGTAATCTCCGTGCTCGGCGTGATGGCCGGCGTCTGCGCGCTGGTCATTTCACTGGCCGTCAATAATGGCTTCCGTGAGGAACTGGAGAGCCGCTTGCTGGGCGCCACGGCCAACATCAATCTGGTGCGGACGGAGAACGACGGGATTCGGGACTTTGATCAGCTCTCCGCTCGCCTGGCGCATGTGCCGCACGTCGTGGCCACCGCACCCTCACTCTACGAGGAACTCCTGATCTCCAAAGGCTCGCGCGCTCAGGGAGTCGTATTGAAGGGCGTCGACCCGGCTCAGGAAGTGAAGGTTGGGACACTCTTACAGCACCTGCGTGAGGGTTCGCTGGAGGATATGTCGCGGACCTTTCCCAACGCCGACCCCATTATTATTGGCAAGGAATTGGCGAAATCGCTGGGAGTGTATGTGGGTGACACGGTGATGGCTACCAGCCCGCAGGGCTATCTGACTCCCCTTGAGGTGGTGCCCAAGACGCGCCATTTTCGCGTAGTGGGAGTTTTTGATTCTGGCTTCTATGATTTTGACGCCACCTGGGCTTTCACGAATATCGCCGCCGCCCAACGGCTGTTTGATCTTGCCGATGTGGTCTCGGTCATTGAGTTTAAGGTTGATGACATTTACCACGCCCCGGAGGTGGCGGAACAGATTCGCCGAGCAGCGGGAAAGGGTTTCGACACCACCACCTGGATTGAGCAGAACCACTCGCTGTTCACGGCCCTGCGCCTGGAGCGGCTGGTCACCATCCTGACGATCGGGCTCATTGTGGTCGTGGCGGCGCTGAATATTTTCATTGCCCTGGTCATGATGGTGATGGAAAAGAACCGGGACATTGCCATGCTGATGTCCATGGGTGCGCGGCAGCGGCAAGTCTGGGCCATCTTCACGATCCATGGCGTGGCCATCGGCGGCTTCGGTACGATCCTGGGATTAATCCTGGGTTATGGTGTCTCCTGGTTGGGCAATGCCTATAAGCTGATTCCCCTGCAGGCGGACGTCTATGCGCTGTCATCGGTGCCATTCCACGCCCATCCGCTGGATGGCGTGTGGATTGCGATCGCGGCCATCACGATTAGCTTCCTGGCAACACTCTATCCGTCGCTGGCGGCAGCCAGGCTTAATCCGGTCGAAATACTCCGGTACGAATAGCATGACCTTGATGGAAAGGCGAAAATCGAAAGTGGAAACTCGAAACTCGCAGGAGCAGACGGGTTCACGATCCAAGGGACGTGTTCGCGATTTTAAGGACTTGGATGTTTGGAAGGCCGCCCGCGAATTTCGGCGGGAGATTTACATTCTTGCCAAGGGCTTGCCTGAGTGGGAAAAGTTTGGTCTGGCCAACCAACTTCGCCGGGCAGGTGTATCCGTCACCGCTAACATCGCGGAAGGTTTTGGGAGATTTGGGTGCCAAGAAAATGTCCAATTCTGCCGGCAGGCACGCGGATCGATTTATGAGTTGAGGGATCACCTGACCACTTGCGTGGATGCGGGTTATTTCGTGCTCGCTGAGGGTCGGCGACTGGACGGCCTCGCGCCACGCGTAGCGCAATTGCTGAATGGGTACCTGCGATCAACGAAAAATATGAAACTAGCGGCCGAAAACGGGCAGGGGAGAGCCGCATAAGGTGAGCTTCTGGAATTGATCCCAAAATGGGCGAGTTTCGAATTTCGATTTTCGAGTTTCGGAATGTGGATTGAATGGTGAAAGCGTGACTTTTGGACAATCACTCCCGACCACGGGCAACGGACGGCGACCACTTCTGCAAGCCGAGGGACTGACCAAGTCCTTCCGTTCCGGCAGTGAAGAGGTCATAGTCCTTGACGATCTGAGCGTGGAAGTGCAAGCGGGTGAGTTTGTGGCGCTGGTGGGCGAGTCCGGGTCCGGCAAAACCACGCTGTTGCACTTATTGGCTGCGCTGGACACTCCGACGAAGGGTGAGGTATACTTTGACGGAAGGCGGCTAAGTGAATTTAACGCCGACGAACGTGCTCTGTATCGCAATGAGAAGATAGGCTTTGTCTGGCAGATGCACTACCTCCTGCCGGAGTTCAGCGCGCTGGAAAATGTTGCAATTCCGCAGTTGATCAGAGGGTGTCGCATGAATGACGCCCAGGC
>JARLGN010000397.1 GCA_031292775.1 Acidobacteriota bacterium
GTGGTGCTTGACGTCAATTGCATGCCCGCGGCTTTCCCGCAGCTTCTTGGAAATTCGCTCGCGCGAAAGCAGGATGCTTTCCACCGCCACAAAATCGCCAGGCGAGCGGTAAACGTATTCCTCCACCGCGCGCAGGAAGTCACGCGTCAATTTGGCATCGCCGCAGGAATGGCGCGCCTTGATGAGCATCTGCAATTCCCAGTCGCGGGCGCGGTGTTCGTAATACTCGCGGGCGGAATTCAGGGAAATCGCCAGGTCACCCGCCTCCCCCTCGGGGCGCAGGCGCAGATCCACGCGGAACACCTCCCCTTGCGTCGTCGCCTGGGTAATGGTGCGCGTAATGGCGTGCGCCACGTGCACAAAATATTCCTTGTTGGTGATGATGGACTTGCGCTCGCTGCCGCCCGCTGTCTCACCATCGTGGGAATACAGGAACAGCAGATCGATGTCGGAGTTGTAGTTCAGCTCATTTCCGCCCAGCTTGCCGAGAGAAATGACACTGAACCCCGCGCGCACAAACCGCCCTTGCGCATCGCGGTATTGCGGACGTCCATAGCGCTTTTCCAGTTCACGGTCACAAAACAGGTAAGCGTCCGCAAGAATCACATCGGCCAGGGTGGAAAGCTCCAGCGTCGTCTCGCCTAGCGTCGAGAGGCCCAGCACATCCTTTAACACGATGCGAAGGTAGTTCCTTCGCTTGAAGCGCGCCAGCAACGCTGCCAACCACGGGTCAGGGTTGGTGGTGGAAAATCTCGCAAAGTCCTGCATCAGGTCTTCATAGGACTTCAGCTTGGTGAAATTCCGGTCGCGCGCGAACTGCACTGCCAATTGCGGCTCCGACAGCAGAGTTTCCGCCAGGTAGCCGCTGTAGCCAAAAATGGCAATCAGGTAGGAGAGGGCGGAGGGGTAACGACCCAACTCACCCAGAACCTGCGTTGGCGCGCCGTGCGCATAGCGCTCTAAAAGGTTAAGTGCGCCGTCGGGATCCGGCGACTGGGACAGCAGCGAAGCCAAAGGCGTCAACAGCGTGGGTGCCAACTGTTCTTCCAGGCGCGCCAGGTTGCCCGCTGCCTTGCCGCGATCTTCAAAGTTTATTGCCGCGAATTCCGGTCGCATTCGGGAGATTATAGCTTGTCTTGGAAAAGTCCGCTGGCAGTTGTCAGCGGATAATGATTAGTGGCTGGTGGTTAGTGGAGGGATTTCAGTGGCCGCCGGTAGCGGGGCGACTCGGTCATCATCACTTCGGGAAGCGCGCCCGCCGCAGCGGTTCGGCCTCGGTGAAAATCAGGCGGCGGCGAAAGGCGATGGGACTGTCGCGCAGGAAAACTGGCTTCGCAAGTTCCATGTATTCGGGGAAATGGGGCTCGACTAGGAACCGGCGAGGGTCGTCGGCCCACGCCGGGATGTCCAGCCCCCAGCGTCTGGCAAGGTGCTCCCCGACGGCCCCGATATATGCGTCCTGAAACCCCACGCCCGTGATCCCCGGCTCCTCAATAATCATGCGCTGCCGCTCCGAAGAGCCGCGGGGATAGAACTCATCGAGGAACTCGCTGATCGCATCCACCCAACTTTCGCCGCCGATGATGCGGTCCACTGCTGCCTTAAGGGATGTGGGGCGCATTGATTTGCCTCGCGATACTCCGGAATCTCCGCCGTCTTCTCAGGAAGGACCTGTTCGTCCCTTAACTCAAAGCCGAGAACAATCGCCGCACCTCCGAACACGGCAATCTCGCCCGCCACTCGCCTTTCCCGGAGGAGCTGACCCAGCCGAGTGAGTGCCTTGTCTAGTCGCTGCTTATCCATCGTCTTCTGCCTATGTAAGAAGATTACATTTTAACTCTATATTATCCTTGCGTTCTTTTGCTTGTCCATTTGCCGGTTGCCCGCAGGCCTTGCGGCACGCCAAAAGCAGAATGGCCGCCGGGACGTCACACTGTGGCATCCCGGCGGCCTGAAACTCTTACCCGCGCCTGCCTCGTCACTAACCACTATCCACTAACCACTGCTTTCTAGATATCGTAATACAGCGCGAATTCGTACGGGTGCGGGCGCGTGTTGATGGCCTGCACTTCGTTCTTCATTTTGTAATCAATCCAGGTTTCGATCAATTCCTCGCTGAAAACGTCGCCCTTGAGCAGGAAGTCATGGTCCTTCTCCAAGGCGCGGAGCGATTCCTCCAGCGAGCCGGGCATGGAGGGCACAGCTTTCATTTCCTCGGGGCCGAGATCGTAGATGTCCTTGTCCAGGGGTTCGCCCGGATCGATCTTGTTTTCGATTCCGTCCAGCCCGGCCATCATCATCGCGGCAAAGGCGAGATAGGGATTGCACGAGGGGTCAGGCGGCCGGTATTCCACGCGCTTGGCCTTGGGATTGGCCGAGTACATGGGAATGCGGCAGGCCGCGCTGCGATTGCGTCGTGAGTAGGCAAGGTTGACCGGCGCTTCGAATCCGGGCACCAGCCGTTTGTAAGAATTCGTGGTGGGAGCAATCAGCGCCGCAAGCGCGGGTGAGTGCTTCAGAAGCCCGCCAATATAATGGAGGGCCATTTGGCTCAGACCCGCATACCGGTCGCCCGCGAACAGGGGCTTGTCATCCTTCCACAAACTTTGGTGCGAGTGCATCCCGGAGCCGTTGTCCTGGTAAATCGGCTTGGGCATGAAGGTCACCGTCTTGCCATACTGGTAGGCCACGTTGCGGATGACGTACTTGTAAATCATCATTCCATCCGCGGATTTCACCAGGGAGTTGAAACGCTGGTCGATTTCCGCCTGGCCGCCGGTGGCCACCTCATGGTGATGGCACTCAATGTCGAGGCCGGCCTTCTCCATGGTCAGAACCATTTCACTGCGCAAATCCTGGTAATGGTCGGTGGGCGGAACCGGGAAATAGCCCTCCTTGTAACGGGGCCGGTAACCGAGGTTGTCCCTTTCACGGCCTGAGTTCCAACGGCCTTCCTCAGCATCGATGAAGTAATACCCATGTTGCTGGGCTTGATCAAAGCGAATGTTGTCAAAAATGAAGAACTCCGCCTCTGCCCCAAAGTACGCCTTGTCGGCAATGCCGGTGTAGGCAAGATAGGTCTCGGCTTTCTTGGCGACGTTGCGCGGATCTCTTACATAATGCTGCTTGGTGACAGGGTCAATGATGTCGCCAATCATGACCAGCGTGGGCGTGTCGGTAAAAGGATCGAGCATGTACCAGCTCGGATCAGGCACCAGAAGCATGTCGCTTTCGTGGATGGCAGCCCAGCCCCGAATACTCGACCCATCCATGCCGAAACCTTCTTCAAATGATGCCTCGTCCAGTTCATGGATGGGATAGGAAACGTGGTGCCACAGGCCCGGCAGGTCTGTGAAACGGAGATCGACCATTTTGACGTTATTGGCTGCCGCAAACTCTAATACGGCCTTGGGGTTCATAGTTCCTCCCTGCAATAAATTTAGTTCTGCTATCGGGAAACCTGTACATTTGAATGGTAAAACATATGCCTCGCACCCGGTTTAGTCAAGCCCCTATCAGAGCCGCAGTTTTAGCGGATGGGAACAACTTCAGGAAGCGAGAATTCCGGCCTTCTGCAAGGCGGCGGGAAGGCTCTGCGCAGGACCGCCGGACGCAGCCTTGGAGGGGGAGATTTTGCAGATGTGCGACGCCCGAGCAAGGCAAGGTCCAGAAATCCATTGACACTTTTCCGAAGTTTTTGTTACGGTAAAAATTCCCGTGCAAGCGGAATTTCACTGTCTGGTGGCGGATTTGATCGTTTTGGAACTGAATCAGATCCCTCCAGGAGAAGGCAGGAAGCGGAATGTTCGTAGCCAAGCGGATGTTTCTTACTAAAGGTGTGGGAAAGCACCGCGAAAAGCTGACCAGCTTTGAGCTGGCATTGCGTTCCGCAGGAATTGCCGCGTGCAATTTAGTGCGGGTTTCCAGCATTTTCCCTCCCCGATGCAAATTGATTCCCCGCACCGAGGGGGTGAAAGAACTGAAGCCCGGACAAGTTTCCTTCGTCGTGATGAGTGAGAACTCCACGCGCGAGCCGCATCGTTTGATTGCTGCCTCCTGCGGCGTCGCCATACCCAGTGACCGCAACGCCTTTGGTTACCTTTCCGAACACCATTCGTTTGGGGAAACGGAAGAGGTGGCGGGGGAATATGCGGAAGAACTGGCCGCCGAAATGCTCGCCACCACGTTGGGCGTCGAGTTCGACCCAGATCGAAGCTGGAATGAAAAAAAAGAGATCTACATGATCTCCAATAAGATCGTCCGCACCATGCACATCACGCAATCGGCAATCGGTGACAAGCGAGGTCTTTGGACTACTGTGCTATCTGCCGCCATTCTGCTGGGAATCGGTGACTGATCTGCGGGGCAAGGTATCCTTACGCTTCCCTGTTCCTAACCGTTGCCCTCTTCTGCATTTGGCACGCTTATCTCAATTGCTTCGGTTCCCCAAAAACCGTTATTGCCATCACGTTCATTAAGCGCTTTACTGTGGGTCGCGCCCGGGGCAGAAAATGACCGCCCGGGTCCGATTCAAAACGCTCTATAAAATGGAGACCCATGAGAAGACGAGATTTCGTAAAGAGCCTGTTGGCGGTCGGCGGAGCAGCAACCTCCCGGTCCGGCATCCTGCGTGGATTCCCGTCCGCAGCGGAGGCTCCGGAAGTCAAACGCGTGTTGGTTATGTTCAAGTGCCACCTGGATGTGGGATACATCGACACGCAAGCAGCCGTGGTGCGCAAATACTTTGACGAGTATTTCCCCCGCGCCATGCAGGTAGCCGCTGCCATGCGAACGTCAGGGACGGACCGCTACGTTTGGACCACGGGGTCGTGGCTCCTCTACGAATATCTGGAACAATTATCGAGTGAGAAGCGCGGGGCGGTGGAACAGGCGGTGGCGGCAGGCGATTTGGCCTGGCATGCGCTTCCTTTCACCTGGGAGAGCGAGATCATGGACCGTTCCATGATCGAGGGCGCACTCGGGTTATCGCAGTCGCTCGACCGGCGCTTCGGCCGCACCACCATTGCCGGCAAGACCAGCGATGTGGTGGGCCAATCACGAGGGATCATCGGCCCACTCGCCGCGCATGGCGTGAAGTTGCTTGATATCGGCGCCAATGACATCTGCACTTTCCCGGACGTGTCGCCGCTGTTTGACTGGCAGGACCCGGAGGGGGCATCCCTGATGGTTATGTACCACCACCATTACGGGGACGTTGTGCGGGTGCCGGATTCCGATCTCGCTGTCTCGGTGGCGATGCTCGGCGACAACATGGGTCCCCATTCGGTGGAAGAAGCCACCAAGGTTTACGCCGATCTGCGAAAGCAGTTCCCCCACGCCCAGGTGACGGCCGCAAGCCTCAGTGACATTGCCGCGGCGATTGAACCCTTCCGCCACAAACTGCCCGTGGTGACGCAGGAAATCGGCGACACGTGGATCTACGGAGTCCCCAGCGACCCGGTGAAAATGGCCCGCTATCGCGAGGTAGCCCGGCTGCGAAAGGAATGGCTGGCCCAGGGCAAATTCCGCGTGGGAGACTCCACCGACTGCGCCTTGTTGCGACGGTTGCTGCTTTGTACAGAACACACCTGGGGCATCGATGCCGCACTCATAAAGGACTATCAACACTACACACCCCGGGATTTGATGGCGCTCGACCTGCCACTATTCCGGAAGGCGGAAACGAGCTGGACCGAGAAACGGAAGAACATCGATGACGGCGTTACCAACCTTCCCGCGCCTTTGCAGCGCGAGGCGCACGATCGATTGCGCGCGTTGCAGCCCGTTGAACCCGACCGTGCCGGCTTGCATCCCCACGCTGCGGGAACAGAGATCAAGACCCCGCACTGGATCATCGCACTTGATCCCAAAACCGGGGCCATCCAGAAATTGCGCGCAAAAAGCACAGGCCGCGAATGGGCCTCCGCGGATCACCCGCTGGCGTCGTTCACTTACCAGACCTTATCCAAGGCGGATTTCGATCGCTACTATAACGACTACGTGCTCATCCCAGCCCCGTGGTCGAAACGGGAGCTCGGCAAGCCCAACATTGAAAAGATTGGCGCGCAGCACCGGGAGTGGGCTCCTTCACTGACGGGATGCTGGTCCGGGAAGGTCGAGGGCGGTTACCGGCTTCTGGCGCAATTGGGAATTGACGATGCCGAGGCGGAAAAATCCGGGCTGGTGGCATGGCCGGAAAAGATGTATCTCGATTTCTTCCTGCCTGACGCCGAGCCGGTTGTCAGAATCAATCTTCTTTGCTTCGATAAAATGGCGAACCGGCTTCCCGAAGCCATGTGGCTCAGCTTCCGTCCCCAAGCCCCGGAACCCAAGGGCTGGATGCTGGAAAAAGTGGACCGTTGGGTGTCCCCCTTCGACGTGATCCGCGGGGGCAACAGGCAAATGCACGCGGTTTCAAACGCCATCCGCTACCAGGATGCGCAGGGGAGCCTTGCGATTGAAACGCTCGATGCGCCGGTGGTGGCGCTGGGCGAGATGCTGCCGATTTATTATTCGCCGGCCCAACCCGACATCGCCAAAGGCATCCACTTCAACTTGTTCAACAACGCCTGGGGAACGAATTACGTCCAGTGGTTTGGCGAAGATACGCGCTTTCGCTTCGTTCTTCGGGCGTGATGGCGGAGGGATCGCGCGGGCTTGCGAAGGTCGTTGTTCTTTGGCCACTGCGCCGGCACGGCAAGACCTTTATTGCCAAGCATCCTTAACGCGCATTACTATCTGTGGCGCAATGCGGCGGGGCCGCAACCAAATTTTCGCAGGGGAGAAGAGACCCCTCATCCGCTTCGTACCTCAGCACCTTCTCCCCTGGGAGAAGGATGATAGTTAAACTGCCCTCTCCGAGGGAGAAGGATGGTAGTAAAACTGCCCTCTCCGAGAGGGAGGGTGTCCCGATGCATCGGGACGGGTGAGGGGTTTCTTCTCCCTACCTCTCACTTTCAACACGAGCACAAAAGTGTTTGCCAGGAAAACAAGAATTTACGGAATTGCACTACAGTGGGGCAGCAGATGATCACCCAGCCCGATTCCAAGTGTCCCAGGGGTGGACCCATGAGAAGACGTGATTTCGTCAGAAATATGTTTGTCGCCGGCGGGGCGCTTGCCTGCCAGCCCGCTTTCTTGCGGGGGTTTCCGGCCGCAACGGAAGCGCCGGAGGTCAAGCGTGTACTGGTATTGTTCAAGTGCCATCTGGACCTGGGTTACACGGATACCCAAGCCCGCGTCATGCAAAAGTATTTTGAGGACTATTTCCCCCGAGCCATCGAAGTTG
The DNA here is from genome assembly GCA_031292775.1 of Acidobacteriota bacterium. GTDB lineage: Bacteria > Acidobacteriota > Terriglobia > UBA7540 > UBA7540 > Bog-366. The sequence continues at coordinate 7,289 of JARLGN010000397.1, forward strand.
CCTCGGCCATGCGGCAAACAGGAAAAGACCGGTATGTTTGGACCACGGGGTCGTGGCCGCTGTACGAATATCTGGAACAAGCATCGAGCGACAAGCGCCGAAAGATGGAGCAGGCGCTGGCGGCGGGAGATTTGGCCTGGCACGCGCTGCCCTTTACCTGGGAGACGGAGGCCATGGATCGTTCCATGATCGAGGGCGCACTGGGGTTCTCGCAATCGCTCGACCAGCGTTTCGGCCGCACCACTATTGGCGCGAAGATGACCGACGTGCCGGGTCATTCACGCGGGCTGATAGCCCCGCTGGCCGCGAACGGAGTTAAGTTTCTCAACATTGCCGCCAACACCTCCTGCACTCCTCCGGACATACCGCCGATGTTTGTGTGGAAAGACCCAGAGGGAGCATCCCTGATCATTATGTATCAGGAGTATGGCGGAATTATGCAGGTGCCCGGTTCCGACCTCGTCGTAGACGTCGAGATGCGCAACGACAACGACGGGCCGCATACGCTAGAGGCAATCGCCAAGATTTACGCCGATCTACGGAAGAAATTCCCCCATGCCCAAGTGACGGCCTCGAACCTCAGCGAGATTGCGGCGGCGGTTGAACCCTACCGCAGTCAACTACCCGTGTTGACCCAGGAAATCGGCGACACGTGGATCTACGGGGTCCCCAGTGACCCCATAAAGGTGGCCCGCTATCGCGAACTGGCCCGACTGCGCAAGGAATGGCTGGCCCAAGGCAAGTTCCGCGTGGGAGACTCCACCGACCGCTCCTTGTTGCGCCGCGTGGCGCTATGCGCGGAACACACCTGGGGCATCGATAGCAAACTGCTTAAGGACTTTCAACATTACAAGCCCGGCGACCTGGCCGCGCTCGACTTGCCAATGTTTCGCGTGGCGGAAGCAAGCTGGGCGGAGAAACGGAAGAATATCGACGATGGCGTTGCCAATATTCCGGAACCTCTGCGGGGCGAGGCTCGCAATCGATTACGCGCGCTCGAACCCGTCGAACCGGATCGTTCCAGCCTGCAGGCCCATGCGGCCGGGACGGAGTTGGAAACAGCTCACTGGGTGATCGCGCTTGATCCCCAAACCGGCGCTATCCAAAGATTGCGGTCGAAGAGCTTGGGTCGCGAATGGGCCTCCGCGTCGCACCTTCTGGCGTTGTTTAGTTACCAGACGCTTTCCCAAGCGGATTTCGATCGCTTATTTGCGAGCTACGTTGTCGTCAAGAACTTCTGGTCAGAGGGGGATTTCGGTAAGCCCAAAATTGAGGATTTTGGCGTGCAGAGCCGTGTGTTGACTTCGGCGCTAGCCGGGTGCTGGTCCGGAAAGGTGGAAGGAGGCCATCGGGTTCTCGCCCACTTGCGAATTGACGACGACGCGGCGGAAAAATCCGGTCTGGTCGCGTGGCCGGGAAAGATGTATCTCGACTTGTTCCTGCCCGATGCCGAGCCCGTTGTCAGGATCAATTTCTCTTGCTTCGATAAGGCGGCCAATCGGCTTCCCGAAGCCATGTGGCTCAGCTTCCTTCCCCAGGCCCCGGAGCCCAAAGGATGGATGCTGGAGAAGGTGGACCAGTTGGTGTCACCGTTTGATGTTGTCCGCGGTGGGAATCGGCAGATGCACGCGGTTTCAAACGCCATTCACTACCAGGATGCAAAAGGGAGCCTTGCGATTGAGACACTGGATGCACCGGTAGTGGCGCTGGGCGAGAAGTCACCCATTGCTTATTCCCAGGCTCAACCCGACATCGCCAAGGGGATTCACTTCAGTCTGTTCAATAATGCCTGGGGAACGAATTACGTCCAGTGGTTTGGTGAAGACACGCGCTTCCGCTTCGTTCTGCGGGCGTGAGCAAGGCTGTCATCCTGGATCCTGGCGCCCTTTCTCTGGTAAGAGCAAACTTCGCGGGTGTCTACCGGGGGTCAGCCCCTGACGCCGTGGGGGGGCACCACTCTTGCGTCTGCGAGGGCGCCTGCGATGTGCATAGGCGCGAATAGATGCCGTCGCCGGCGATATGCCAGCCCGCGGAGCGGGCGAAAGAACGTAGCCCATGGCGCGAGCCGTGGGTAAACTAGCACCCCACCGCGAGCGAGCCCCGCAGGGGGCGAAAGAAATCGCGATTAGAATTAGCGGTGTAGTCGTTTTATTCATCGGTTGACGCACAGAGGTGGGGGTGCAAAATCGTCGCAGCGATTGCTTCTTTCGCCCCTCTGGGGCTTGGCGAATTAATTGGCGAACTCTGTACCCATAGCTCACGCTATGGGCTACGATCTTTCGCCCGCTTCGCGGGCTGGCTGCCGACGGCGCTTACCTTGGCGTCTTTGCCCACGAGGTGCTCCCCTACGAGCGATCGTACACCTTCCATCTGCTATTTGACGTTTCCTCATGTATAATGCCGAAGGTGTTAACGCCTGAGGTCCTATTCCCGCAACCCATCGTTATGTCGACTGACGAAGTTTCCAACCCGAACGCCGCCAACCCTCATGAGGTTGAACGTGTGGTGCGCGATTTTGAAGAACGCACGCTTGTGGGGCTGGAGGGGCATTTTAGTCAACTGGTCTACCTCGCCTCTCTGCGCGATTACAACACCGGCCATTACCACCACTATGGATTGGAGTCGCGCTATTCACCGGAAGCCATCGACGAGGCCCTGCACCAGTGCCACGTGCGGGTTTTTGAAGAGCTCGTTGCCCTGCCGCTTAAAGAGCAAACCGAAGATCTGTTGAATTTCTTCGAATCCCTGAAGGAAGATAAAACACGGTTGGTGGTTGTGTGGAAGCGGCTGAGGTCCTACCAAATCCTCCCACCGGAGGATTGCCATCCCCTGGCACGGGAGCTCTTTGACACAAATATTGAAATCATGCTGAGGATTCTGCGCGAGACCGATCTTTGGCCTTTACTGCACGATTCGCATAGCGACGCCGATGACCTGCCCTAGCACTTCACCGTCATCGGGAATGCGGATGGTTTGTGGTCCGGCAGGAGACAACGGGTGGGGCAGCAGGGTCACTTCCTTGCCCCGCTGATAGCACCAGCAGCATTCATAGCTGTAACGCAGCTCCAGAAAGTAGATAGGGCGGTCGTATTCGGTCAGCCATCCGGAATTCACAATCTTGCGCCGGGTGTCGTCAACCTGCACCACGGACCCCGGACGCAGGAGCGGAACCATCATCTGATCTTCCAGGCCGATAAAACCATAGCGAAATTTCTTCAGGTCAAGCTGGCTCAGCAATCCCGCGGGAATCTCTCCCCAGGTTTCAACCAGGCGCGAAAGGA
>JARLGN010000398.1 GCA_031292775.1 Acidobacteriota bacterium
GGATCGACTCCAGGAACACGGCGGAATAGCCGAGCGGCAAGGAGAAGCGAACATGCTGGTACTGGCAAAAGTCGCACTGGGATTGGGCGCCACGCTGGCGATGACCACTGCCTATGTCTTTCACGAAGGCGTGATCCGCGTGGATGTGGACGAGCATCGGCCCGGGGGGTCGCACGTGCATTTTTGGGTGCCGGCCACGACCGTGTCCGCTGGCATGAGGTTGGCGAGCCTGGTGCCACAGCATCCGCTGGAGCAAGCGGCGGCGCAGATGAAGCCGCATCTGCCGATGTTCCGCGTGATGGCAAAGGAACTCCAAAAATATCCGAATGCGGAGTTTCTTGATGTGACAGACGAGGAGCAGCATGTACACATCGCGACGGTCGACGGCAAGCTGCGCATTGATGTTGTGGGCGACGATCAGACGGTTCACCTGCAAGTGCCCGTCGAAACGCTAATGGATGTCGCCGACCGGCTGGAAGATGCTTCGAGGAGTGCGCGGGCCGAGGAATGGCACCCGCGGCACGCGAAGCATTCCTTGGCATTCGCCAACGATTAAGAAGTTTGGCACGACGCCGAGCAGAGGATGCGGGTCAGGTTGCCGAGGCTTCCTTGGCTGCCTGGAAATAGACTTCGTCCTGAATGGCCTGCTTGGACCATCCGGCCCGCAGCAGAATGCCGCGGCCACTCTCCACCATCCCGGGATGACCACAAAGATAGGCCGAAGTGTCTTCAGGCGTAAGCCCCCAAAGGTGCACGTACTTGCGGATGAGATCGTCCACACGGCCTCGTTCGCCTTGCCACTCGGTGTCTTCCCAGGGACGGCTGATGGCAGGCACGTATTTCAGCCAGGGCGCCTCACTGGCATATTTCTCCAACTCCTCGCGATATCCAAGTTCCCACGAGCGGCTCGCTCCCTGAATGCAGAAGAGCCGGTGCTCACCCGGCATCGGACCGCCGCCCTTTTTCCAGTCTGCGAGAATGGTGCGGATGTAGCTGACATAGGGCGCGACTCCGGTGACGGTGGCCAGGAGGAGATGATTCTTGCGGCCGCTGCCGAGGTCCAGGGTGAAACGCCCTTTGGCGAATCGCCGAAGCAGAAGAGGAGCGCCCTTGTCCATGGCATAGAGGAGCGGGGTGAGTTCACCACTGGGGACGCGTTCGACGAAGAACTCCAGGACATTTTCGTAGGGCGAAGAGCAGAGAGAGTATGGGCGTTCGATGCGCTGGCCGTCCACTTCGACACCCAGTGTGGCGTACTGGCCGGCGAGATAGGAAAACGGGCCGCCGGGGTCCACGTGCAGCAGGAACAGATCCTCGGCGACAACACGGCGGTCAAGGATCTTTGCGGGCAGGAATTTCTCTGATGTCATGAACACCGGCCTTCCCATTTTCGATGCACGCCGCCCCGCGACGGATATGCGCAACAGAGATGCCGAGTAGCGACGGAGAGTCAGAAGGCCAACAAAACGGGGAGCACAGAGAGAAACTGGCGTTACCCGAGTGATGGCATAGCTTGAACTTACAGCCGGCGGGTTATGGTTTCTGATGCTGTTGTTGCATCTGCTGCATCATTTGCTGTGGGTCGAATCTCGTGACGGGGCCAGTGATGCGATCCTGGGAATCCGTGATGACTTTGGTCAGAACCATACTGCCGTGCGGACTCACTTCCTTGACCATGCCGAAGGGAGTGACCTTGTCGCTGGTCCAGACGTCGGAATTGCTTTTGTCGTTGCGCCAGTGCTCGCAAGAGAAAGTGCCGGCAGGGACGGTGACGCTCTCGGTGCCCACAGAGTGCCAGTCGTTTATGCTTTCTTGCGCCTTCCCCCGGTTCGCGGCGGTGGGATTGAAGGGCATTTCCATGGCCCCTTGGCCCGGGATTTGCACAATCATGCGGTGAAACTGGAAGTCATCTTTGGTAAAGAGAGCTTTGCCGACTGACAATTGATTCTTCTCCGTGGTGCTTACAAATTCCATCCAGTAGCCGTCTTTGCCTTCGACGGATTCCTTCCCAACGATGGAGATCTCGATCGTGCTGGTCTTTGCCGGGGTTGCGGAGGTCGAGGTGTTGAGGTACTGGGCGCCTTTGCCGACAACCGGATTGAAAGCCTTGGCGATGTCCGGCTTCTTGAATAGGTCCATGCCCATTTGGGCGGACGCCGCAGCAGCTACCAAGACGCAAATCGCGAGCACAGTAAGGCCGAAACAACAACGATTCATGGTGTTCTCCTTAAGGACTGCACCCGCCAGCTAAGTCATCGGGCGGGACCCGACGCAAAAGTATGCCTTTTCATACCAGTTTCGCCGCGCTGAAGCAACGCTGCAGCTGAGGAAAACGCAGGGAGTTGTGCACAAGTAGCTATTCGTAGGCAAGTGCTTCGACGGGGTCGAAGCCCGAAGCGCGAAGTGCGGGAACCGCAGCACCCAGGGCCGCCCCCAGCAAAGCCAGAAAAATGGAGCCAAAGATCCAGCCCGGCGTGAGAAGGATAGAAAGGCCGGGGTTGGTTTGCTTAAGGATAGCCTGGGCCAGGAATGTGATGCCGATCCCGGCGAGACTCCCGGCGATAGTTAGGAAGGCGGTTTCGCCGAGGAGCATCTTGATGATGTCGAAGCGGGAGAAGCCGAGCGCCTTGAGAATGCCGATCTCGCGCGTGCGTTCCAGGATCATGGTGTGCATATTCATGAGCACCACGAGAAAGCTGATGACGACACCAAGACCTACCATCGTGCGGATGAAGGGTTTGAGTTCAGGGAGATTCGAGGAGTTCATCAGGGAAACATATTCGGACATGGAGCGTACGCGGTTCTCAGGATCGAGCTTCAAGATTTCGGCGCGGGTGCCCTCGGTGTCGCCCTTACTGCGGACAAAGAACATGGAGACGCGCCGATCGGCGCCGACAATGTCCTGCCCGCTGCGTAGCGGGATAAAGAAGCGCGCGCCTTTGCCATGCGCGACAATGCCGGTGATTTTGAAAGGATGCGTGAGAAGCGTGTAAGTATCGCCGACCTTGATGTGCCGCGTTTGCGCGACGATGTCGTCGGCAATGGCTTCGTCGGGAGCCTGGAAGGGCCGTCCGCCCCGGAAGAAAAAGCCCTTGCTCAAGGCGTTGAAGCGCTTGTAGTCAATACAAAAGATGTTTATTAGGGTTTTGGGGTCAGCGATGATCAGGGTGGGGGCGACTTCATCGACGCCCGGGCATTTTTCAATCTGATCGGCAAACGATTCCTGCATCACCGCGCTCGAGAAAGCAAAAAAGATGGAAGAGTTGGGCGGCTGCACGAGAATATCCGCGCCAACTCCTTCGGTGCGCTTGCCCCATTCGTTCAGGACCCCGGAGGTGAGTCCGACAATCATAAGAATTAAAACGACTTGAATGGCGATAGCGAGAATGCTGAGGAAGCATCGCAGGGGACGCGCGGCAAGATTGCCCCAGAACATTTGGAGCAGAGAAAAGGGACCTTCGTGAGTATCGGCCATGGAGAGTATCGCAGAATGAACTGTACCATCAGGGATTTGGGCGGGTCAAAGCCGACGGAGAAGAGAACGGAGCAAGTATGAAGCACGCGCGATGCCGAAGTGCAAAGACATAATTTTAAGTTCCATTAAGTTTTGCACACAAGTGTTGATAAGTTTGTGGAAAGAGACGGAAAAGAACAAGTAACTCCGCGGAATTCAACACGATGATGCGGTTTGCACAAAAACTGGGCAAGTGCAGGAGAGAAAAAAGGATTTTCGAGGATGATCTGTGGCCATGTGACCCGCGTCACGAACGACTGGGAATAGAAAAATAATTCTGGAAGAAATGGAAAGTGGAGTGCTTCAGAACATTCCACGGAAGATACTGAGGCAATTGGAATTGCCGAAGAGAAACTTCGCCCCAAAGAAAGTGGCTAGGAACCGCGCCGGGACGAATTAGTACCACTTAGGCGGACGTTCGAGATGAATGGAGATGGTTTGCTTGGGATCGCTGATGTCGTACCAGTGGCCGTAGGATTTCCAGCCGTCGGCAACCACCTGAATCAGCACGCGGCCGAGGGGAACATCGGGAATGTGCGCGATGCCCTCCTGATTGGTCTTGACGCTGAGCTCGGTTTTTTTGTCCTTGATGCGGTGTTCCTCGACGGTCTTCAAGTAGACACTGGCGTTTTCTACGGGTTTGTTGGCGTCGCCGCCGGTAACTTCAACGGTGAGGCGATTTTCTGGAGCGGGAGCCGTGTTCTTGGGAGGCGGCGGAGCGTCCTGCTGAGCAGTGACACCCGGAGTGGCCACCAGGGTGACCAGCAACGTGAAGAAAACGAGTGATGAGCGGTAGGGTCGCATGGATAACTATTTCATCGTCCACCGAACCA
>JARLGN010000011.1 GCA_031292775.1 Acidobacteriota bacterium
CTGGAGCCCAAGCCCCTGGACATGGTGCTTGTGGCTGAAGGGCACGGGCTGTTCGGGGCGCTGACCTTGCCGCGTCACCCATGGGGAACGTTGCAGTTGATCGAGCGTAACTCCCAGGGCAATCACGATCAGCCCCGACAGCACAAGGCTCATTCGAGCCAGCGCGTTGGAGCTGCGGTCAAAGATTTGCGGCATGAACTCTTTTCCTGCGTGATTTTCGTGTTTGGATGTGATCGCTGTGCGGGCGATCACATATGTTGTGTACAAAAGTCATTCTTGGGTATAACTTACCCGAGAGGTGGAGAACCCCAAAAGTCAAATATATCAGCATCTAAGCGGGGTGCAAGGGCCTGAGGGGCAGGTTTTGCAAAAAATCCTGTGCAAAAAGCCATTCCGTAAGCCGTTGATAACTAAACAAGTTGTGACAAGCCTGATTGCGGAGAACAAACTACCGTATCTCTGGCGCCGTGCGTACCAAAGGCTGGTATTATGCACACCAAAATATCATGCCGAATCAAGGTTTGGCCACTGCTCCGAAATCATTGGGAAAAGAAATAAGCGGCGCGTCTTCATGAGGATAGGCCCCGGGGACCGCGGGGGCCGTAACAGTCCTTCGTGGTCTAGATTCGGAAAATTCGCGGGAGAGGGCTTGAACGGCTAAGCGTCGAGGGCCAGAGCGGGCGAGTTTGGGACAAACGGAGTGGTGGTGGGCGGTGGCGATGGCTCTATGAGGACAGTAACGGCTGTACCGGAACAGACACAGATCGGAACAGACACAGATATTGATGGGGCGGGTTGGGCAAGGGTATTTCGCTTCTTGCGGCGTAGGTGAGAGAGTGGGTAGCGGGAGAAATGGTCAAGAAAAATGGGGATGATCGCGGATCTGTTAGTTGATATTGCGTTGCCGAAGATGGCGCGGGTGCGGCAGGAGTTCGCCGCTCCCCGGGTTGAGGACGTGGCTGCCGCTGTGCGGGATGAGATTCGGCGGGCGGAGATTACGCGGCGGGTGAAACCGGGCATGCGCATCGCGGTGGGGGTGGGCAGCCGCGGCATGGCGGAGATCGCGCTGATTGTGCACGTCACCATTGAGGAACTGAAGAGGCTGGGGGCTGCACCGTTCATCGTGCCCGCGATGGGCAGCCACGGAGGAGCAACAGCAGAAGGACAAAAGCAAGTGCTGGCCAGTCTGGGGGTGACCGAAGAGAGCGCCGGATGCCCGATTCGTGCGGGGATGGACGTGGTTGAGGTGGGGAGACTGAAGGACGGCCTCGCGGTGTTGATCGACAAAGAGGCGTTCGAGGCCGATGGAATTGTGGTGATCAATCGCATCAGGGCACATAACGCCTTTAGCGGACCCAACGAGAGCGGGCTGGTGAAGATGATTACCATCGGCCTTGGCAATCAGAAAGGGGCTGACGCGGCGCATGTGTTCGGCTTTGGGCGCATGGCCGAGTTGAGCGTGGAGATGGCCAAGGTGAAGCTGGCCAAGCTGCCCTTTCTGTTTGGCGTGGGGACCGTGGAGAACGCGTACGACCGGGTGGCGAGGATCGCTGCGATTCCGGCGGAGCAGATTATTGAGGCAGAACGGGAGTTGCTGGCCGAGGCAAAACGCAATATGCCCAGGCTGCTGCTGCAACCGATGGACATATTGATTGTGGACCAGTTGGGAAAGGAATTCTCTGGCGGGGGCATGGACCCTTACATTACCGGGCGGGCCCCAACGCCGTTTCTCGATCCCGGTCCAACGGCGACGCGGGTGGTGGTGCTGGACGTGACGGAACGTAGCCATGGGAACTCGTGCGGAGTGGGGATGGCGGACATTACGACGCGACGGCTGTTTAACAAGATGGATTTGGAATATACGTATGCCAACATACTGACCTCAACCGTGACAGCGTCGGCGCGGATCGGATTGATTATGGAGTCGGACCGGCTGGCGATTCAGGCTGCGGTGAAGACATGCAACGCGGCTGATCTGGGGCGGGTTCGCATGGTGCGTATCGCCAATACTCTCGAGGTCGGAGAGATTCTTGTTTCCGAATCGATGATGGACGATGCGCGGAGACATGCGGATATTGCGATACTCGGCGATCCGCGACCGTGGAGCTTTAATGCAGGCGGGGACCTCGCAGATGTCGGGGTTTGGCATCGCGGTTCGTGAGGGTCGGTCTTCCGGGGGGTTGAAATCCCATGCTCTCTCCAGACTCCTCCATTTACAACCGTGGTACCCGAGGGCAAAGAACGGAGTTCTTCGTTTCCCACCCATGAATCAAAAAGCGATTCATGGATGGGGCACGGCAGATTCAAGGTCCAAGTGCAACAACGCATCATCGAGACCAGCCTGGAGATAACGCCAAGGCAGCCATGGAAAAGATGGAAAACAAAGAACGTTTCCCACTTTCCCACGGCACTGCTACGGCTATCTGTTTGAATTTCTTCACGAAGATTGTTGCACTTGGAATTTGAATCCGCCCACCCTCACGTTTGTGATAGGGAAAGGGCGGGGCGCACTGCACCCCGCATTACAGTTGCTTTGTGGCTGCGGTCAACGAGATGACAATCTGTTTTTGATGTGAACTTCAGACGCAGGGCACCAGGCCAGTGACCGGATGAAGAAGAACGTGTGCGGGTCTGGAGACCGGCGCTACAGGTACATAATCATGGGGTCAAAGACCTAGAACAAGTTTCCAAGGACCCTGGCGAAGTTCGCGACGTCGAGCGTGCCAAGTCCGGCTCCAGGGTTATAACCGTTGGTGCCCTGATAGAACCAGTTGTCGCCGTAAGCGATGGGATGCAATGGCGGGTTTGGCCCACCATATGCATCACCGCTGAGGGCGAGGCCGTAGAGCGGATAGTTCAGCAATCCGAGGGGGCTGCCGTGCAGATAGTCGCCCAGCAGAGCCGAGACGCCGTTCAGCTGGGGCGCAACAAAGCTCGTCCCGCCCCAGTAGGGTTGGACGCTGAAGCCGCTGACGTCGGAGGTGTAGTAGACCACGTAGCCGGTTTGCGGGTCGGCGTTGAACGAGATGTCAGGCACGTTGCGGCCCGCGTAATTCGACGGCAAAACGTACGTGAGTGTCCCGTCGTAAATCCAGCGTTGGCCGGGTTGGCTGCGCTGCACTCCCGGGAGGGAGTATTGGTAGACGGGCTTGGCAAAAATGATGCTGACGCCGCCTCCACTGCCTCCGGGGAAAGTGCCGCAAGCGATGGGATCGGGAACGCCGATTGCGCTGCAATAGCCGTTCAGATAATCCCATCCCCAGACTCTCTCGTGGGTGAGATTGATGTCGTAGTAGGGTGGCGTACACGCCGAATTCAGGCAATACTCCTGGAGACCAGGAAGGGTGGTTCCTCCGGCCGCTGTCATGGCCGTGTCGCTGGCCGGATTATCCACAGTCAAAGGAGTGCTGCAACTTGGAGTGCTTTCAGGAGAGCAGCCAAAGTCGTTATTCGCGTCGTATGCTCCGCCGTCTCCCGAAGCGGCAAATAGGGTCTGGCCCTGAATCGCGGCGCGAACGAAGAGCTCGTGGAAAGCATTGAGCAACCCCACCGATTTTCCGGTAATGGGATCGGTGACGGGAGAATTCTCGAGGTTCTGGTACCACTCCCAGAAGCCCCAGCTGACCGAGATGGTGTCTGCCGCATTGCTGTCGACGGCGGCAGCGAACAAGTCAACGAAACCCTGATTCGTATTTGGCGCCTGATAAACGATGATGTTGGCGCCCGGAGCAATGCCGCCAGATTGCTCGACATCAATAGTCGTCTCGAACGAACCGGATGCATCGCTGGGGCTACCGGGACCACCATCCACATTCACGATCTTGAGCCGGTTCTTGTTCACCTTGAGCTTGAGAGCGCTCCAATAAGCAAACGCATCGCTGGGCGTAAAGCTGGCCAACGTGGCGATAGCCAAGGTCCGGCCCTTGCCTGTCACGCCCCGCTTATACAGCGGTTGCACGTCGTAATCATTTGCGAAGTCCGCAACGGTAAGCGATCCGAGAGGATTGCCTGTGGCAGCAGGCATTGCGGCGGGGGGCGCCCGCCTGATCTGCTGCGAAGCGGAGTGATAGAGCGGGCGAAGACTGGGCCGGGTATCGAGCCCCGCAACGACTGAAACCGAGGTTGCTAATTCACTGGGAATCGTTGGACGACTCAGAGGTGCATGGAAGGTGTAGGTTCTGGTGTTGCCGTGCGCTGAAACCTGGTAGCTGTGCAGGCTCACCGCAAAGGCGCGCTCCATATCCGCGGGCAGCC
>JARLGN010000399.1 GCA_031292775.1 Acidobacteriota bacterium
ACCGATAATCCCACTCGCGTGGTATCGATGTTTGACGCGCAGGGTAATCTGCAGGGATCGCCCGTGACATTGCAAAATGTGTACGCGTTTGTAGGCAAAGGACAGTTAACGGTTCTTCCTCCGGGGAGGGATCTGGACAGCACGCCGTATGATGTTACGTGGAATGCGGAAATCGACCGCGAGATCGGGTCGCGCGTTACACTTCGGCTCAGCTATCTCTCCAGCCGGACCTTTGACCTATTCCTCGTGCGACGGCACCAATTCACGGGAACCGAGCCGCTGCTTCTGATGACCAACAGCGCCGGCGCGCGCTACCACGATTTCGAATCCACTGTGCGGGTTCGTACCAGCAAATTTGCCGATGTAAACTTCTCTTACGTTCACAGCAAGGGGCGCGGTGATCTGAACACCTTTTCCCAAGTATACGTGCCCTTCGAACAGCCCATTATTCGCTCCAACTTTATTGCTTTGTTGAACTCCGATGTGCCGGACCGATTGGTGACCTGGGGGCGATTCCAGCTTCCCTGGAAGATCACCGCCAGCCCGGTGCTGGATCTTCACACCGGATTTCCGTACTCGCCCGTCGATGATCTGCAGAATTATACCGCTCAGCCCAACAGCCTGCGAATGCCCACATTCATGTCATTTGACCTTAAACTCTCCAAGGATTTTCGCATTCCGTTTATTCCCTGGGTAAGGAACCACAACATCCGCGGAGCGGTTAGCATCTATAACGTCACCAATCACTTGAACCCCCGCGACGTGTACAACAATGTTACGTCACCTTATTTTGGCCACTTCGCAGGCCCTCAGCACCGGATCTACGAGCCGTTTGTGGATTTTGTGTATTGAAATTGCACTTAAGCCGTACAATGACTGCCGAAGCTTGGCTAGGAAATTGTTTTTGATACTCAGTTTGCAGATTGACATACAATCTCGGTCGGAGGTCTTCCATGCGTTCCCTTGAGAGAGTTCATGCACTTGTCGCGGGTCAACCTGTCGATCATCTGCCTGTCCAACCTGTGGTCATGATGTTTGCGGCCAGGCATTTGGGCATCCCTTTCATCGATTACACCCGCGATGGGCGGAACATGGCTGCAGCCCAGAGCAAGCTGGTGCACGATTTCGGCATCGATTGCCTGTTGACGTGTTCTGATCCGGCACGCGAGGTGATTGACATCGCGGGCGAAGGAAGCGTCAACTGGTACGAGGATCAAGGCCCCGCCATTTGCGAGGAACGCGCCGCGCTGCTCGACAAGGCACTCCTGAAGACCTTCCACATTCCCGACCCGCTGGGCGGCGGCCGCATGCACGATCGCATCAAGGCAATTGAGATCATGCACCAGGAGTTCGGTGGCGAGGTCTCCATCGTCGGGTGGGTGGAAGGCCCGCTGGCGTTGGGGCAGGAACTGCGCGGCTTGACTCGTGTCATGACGGACTTCATCGATGATGCAGGCTTCGTCGAGGACCTGCTTGATTTCACGGCGGAAGTGGCGGAGGTCTATGCAGAGGCGCAGATCCAGTCGGGCGCGGATACCATTGGGATGAGCGACGCCGCGGCCAGCATGATGGGCCCGCGCTATTACCGCGAATTCCTGTTTCCACGGCAATTGCGGGTGGTGGAATCCATCCGCAAGGCGCATCCGGAAATCATTGTCCGGCTGCACATGTGTGGGAACACCGATGCCATAATTCCGCAGATGAAGCAGCTTCCCGTGCAAATCTTCGAGTTGGATTCGCCCACCAATCTCGCCGCCGCGCGTGCTTGCCTGGGACCGGACCGCGTGATTCTGGGCAATGTCTCGACCATCACCGACATGCTTGAGGGAACCCCGGAGCACGTCTATGAGGCGTGCCGGCGATGTCACCAGACCAGCGGGAAGTTCCATGTTGTGGGTACGGGCTGCGAGGTACCGCCCATGACTCCGCCGGAAAATCTGCACGCCATGGCTCGCTATTCCAGGGAGCACCGGCCGGACCAATTCGAGACTGCCTCTGCCGCCTGATCGTTTTCCCATGGGGGAGTCCGGCGAGCCTTTCAATGCTGCTCTGTGCATGCGAAAATCCATGGCTTTTGATATTTAAATCCGGGGATGCCGGGTTGTTGAATTGTTGCGCCGGCATCCTGAGTTCAGATAACCAGGGGATGGAATGCTTTATTTCTTTGACTGTGAGTTTATGCAATGTGGCAGTGGCATGATTGACCTCATTTCCATTGGCATCGTTTCCGAAGATGGACGTGAAATATACCTTGAGAGCAATGAGTTCGATCCGGCGAAAGCCAATGTTTTTGTCAGGACCAACGTCCTCCCCAAGCTTGGACCCGTGGAGGAGCGCTTGTCGCGAAAGGAAATAAGGAATCGCATCTTCCAACTTATAGGAACAGATTCGCCGACTTGGATGGCTTACTATAGCGCGTATGATTTCGTCTGCCTGGCCGAGTTGTTTGGGAGTTTCGATCAATTGCCCAAGGGCTACCCCAAGCTGTGCTGGGACCTGAAATGTGAGGCTTTAAAGCTCGGGGTGGATGATTTGCCGCACCAGGCTACAAAGGGCGAGCATAACTCGCTCGCCGATGCCAAATGGTTGAAAGAGGCATATTTCTATCTCAAGGATAAACACGGTCTGGCGATCCCTGAGCAGAAAATACCAGTCTAAACAAGCCGTCCTGAGGACCCGCCAGGCCAACGACCCGACAGCCCCATCACTCTATCCCTTCAGGATATTGATCGCGATCCACTCGACAAGCTCTCCTTTCTCAGAGCGCTCGCGGAGGGGAATTCGCAGATAGCCCCTCTCGAACGTGATGGGCTTGGTCTGATGGGCTCCGCCGAAGTAGTGCTCGGTGGCTAGGGCAGAAGCTCCGGCTTCGAGTTTTACGCTAAGCTCGCCGTCGCCATAGGGCACCACGCCGAGCTGCGTGGCTCCTGCGATACCGCCGTTCGACCGCGCAGCCACGACCACAGATGCACTCGTGGAGACGAGGTCCCGGAATTTTCCCGTCCCGATGCCTCCAGCAATGCGCTGCTTGCGCAGGGCGACCAGTACGACCTCGCCATTTTCCATTCGCGCCCAGGAGGAAGCGTGAGCGCCGCGCGTGGGCGTCTCATAATCCGCGTCCAGTGGAGCGATGCTGAAACAATTGGAGGGTCGAACCAGGTGGGTCAACCCGTTGTATTTGGCTACGCGCTCCGGGGTGGCTCCGTCGCCCGGCGCGGCGCTTCCGCAAAACTTGGCCAGGCTGCCGATGGTTCCCACCACCACCGAGTCAAACCAGATGGAAGGACCGCTGACCCAGTCGTGCCCGGACGAGCCGTACGTCGGCATGCCGAATTCCCCGCAGAGACTGCTGAAGAAAAGCCTGCGGTTAGCTTCCAGGTCGTATTCTCCCGCTGCCCCAAACAGGTCATCAGAACTGAACAGATCCAGATAATCGGTGAAGAGCGGCGAAAGTCCGTAATACATCAACACGATGTCCGGATTTTCCTCGCGTAACGCTTTCACGACCACGTCCAGGCCTTTCCACAGCAGCCGTTCGCCGGCCCAACTCATGTCGTGCGGGGCCACCGTATCCAGCGCCGGGATTTCATAGCCAAAGTCAAACTTGACCAGGTCGGGCTTGTAGCGCCGCGCGAACTTTCTGGCCCGGTCGCGCAGCACGGCGGCAACTTCCGGCCGGGTGAAGTCGAGAAGGTAGTAGTTTCCGGATTTGTAGGGCTGGCCGTCAGTGCGGCGCAACATGTGAGCGGGCGTCAGGCCGAGGGCCGCGGGATCTTCGCAGCGCATGAAGGCTGCCCATAATCCCAGGCGATGGCCGTCCGCGCGCACGCGGTCAAGAAACGGTTCGAAGTGCGGGAAGCGCTGGGCGTCGTGTTCCAAGCTGCCGTAGGCCCCTTCCCATTTGTCGTCGATGGAGAACATAACGGCCTGCAAGCCGGAAGCCTTCAGTTCATCGTACATGGCCGTTAGCGTAGCTTCGTCGAGGCGAGCCGAGTCCTTGTGGCGGAACACTTGTTCACCCCAGGTACACCACTGCGGCGCCAGCGCGGCGGCGTTCTTGCGGGCGGAATTCGCCTTCTTCTGGATGATCCCCGCGTTCACGAGACCCAGATAATATTGGCGGATCGCTTCATAGAAGTTGGACCCAAAGGCCCAGAACAAGGTGGCGCCCAAAGTGAAATGGCCGGGACCGCGCAAGTGCTCCCACAAGTCGCCGCGCAGTTCGAACCTCAGACTGCCTCGGCCGCGCAACTGGGTCAGGAAGAAATCCCCGTTGGGAAGGTTCGCGAGCCCGCAGCAGAAAGCTTCAGAAGGATTGTCGGCCTGAAACACCGCGCTGTCTCCTGGCCAATGTTCGTGATAACCACAAAAGTAGTGGGCGGGCAAGCCCCACTGTTGGTCCATGCTCAATCCCCTGGGAGATCCCCGGCCAAGCCAACTGGTGAGGTCCCAGCCCAGGCCAGGGATGGCGAGCGGGCTGATCGAGGGAGACTGGCTGATTCCTGGCAGCACCAGGTTGTGCACTTCCAAAGAGGGTTTCACGTGGTTGCCCTCGGCTTCAGCGAAGTACTGCAAACTCACGACGTCTTCGGCGGTGGTGGTCTGGTAAATCACCGGTTCCACCCAAGGCCCATGTTCGTCAAATCGCCAGGCCACTGACACCTTTGCGGAATTGTTTACACCCTCATAGGTCCAGTTCACCCGGTTACCCTGAATTTCATGCCCCGCCAGCCGGCCCGCAATGGAGCGTCGGGCCCCTTTTTCTCCCACGGGCTGCACTACCACGGCGGGCTGGAGGGTACTCGACGCCAGCACGCGCCCTTGCGGGCCGAATATGCGAAAGCGGTCGGTGTCCTGTGACCATTCCCACACATAATTCACTCCTTCTGCGCGCACTGTCTTGCCGGATTCGCTGATCCGCGCAGGCGGGCCGGAAGCGCCTTCCACCGGGAGCTTGTTCAGAAAGAATGTGGCCGCTGAAACCTGCATGAATTTACGGCGATTCAAACCTGGCATGATTGTTTCTTACCCCATTTCACCATGAGTGCAGTCCGGGAAATTCAACGGGATTGTAATGCGAAAGACTGTTAATTCGATGGGAAGATGCCCCCCGGCGTTAGCGCGTCAAACTCTACTGCCGGACCCCGGTCCGAAGGGCGCGGCCATCACACCCCAGCTCGGTGCTACGCTATGATCGCCTCAGGCATGTATTTCTATTTCCACCAGGTTTTTCACCGCAAGCGCCTCGTAAGGTAATGTCACACCCCCCTGAGAGTCTTGTCGATAAGCCTTACCGTTAAGCCTCACAGTCCGGATGGTTCCCTCGCCATTGTGGATCGAGAACAGAATTTCCTTTCCCCCATAAAGTACCGGAGACCTGGTGGTCAGGCGTTCAACCTCCTGGGGCAGCTTTGGGCTTATTTCCAGCGAGTTGGCGGTAACCTGTAAGCCCAGGAGAGCGCGAAACATCATGCCAAATGACCCGGCGCAAGTTACCGAATAAGAATCGTGCCCGCGCTCCGGCCATTGTGATCCCTTGTTTGCACCGTACTGATTGTAATAATCGATGCTGTAGTGCTGATGGTGGTCGGAGAGGAGTTCCGACAGGCGATCCAGAAGGTCTGTGCGTCGCGCGCGCGTGTAAGCGTAAAGCGCTCCCGCTGCACACATCCACATCCAGCCGGCATTAACGTGGACTCCGGGTTGCGGAAACCCTCTGGCGTTGGGGACTATTTCTTCCCGGGGGCGAGCCGGATAATTGACCAGGGTGAGATGGTTTGCGGTCAGGGCTGGAATCGAAGCAATCTTCTCCACGATGGAACAGGTGAGATTATCGTCCGCGATGTGGAGCACGGATGCGTTTACGTTGTGCCACACATCAAAATAGCTCGACGGGCTACTATCCAATCGCCCGGTGCCTAATCGCTCCTGCCCCGCCGCGTCCTTCAACCCCCCCACAAGCCACTTTCCGCCTTCAATAAAGCGCGGCATCTTCTGTTCCAGTTGCTCGCTGCTTTCACCATACTTTTCGGCCAAGTCGTTCCGCCCCGCCATCAGCGCTACCTGCCGCATGTTGCGGTATACCTTCAAGAGGTAGACGTGAGTGTGCCCAGGGTAACGAAAACCATAGTGGCAGAATTCAATCTGGCTCCCCTGGGTTCCGACCCGCAGGAGACCACTGGAATCCTGGCAGTGCTGGCGCAGAGCCTCAAGGAAGGCGTCGATTTTGGGCAGATAAACATTCGCCTGAGCCACATCCCTATCCCAGAGGAGATGATCCGTGGCCGTGATGCAATTCATCAGGGGGTAATCGGTGTTCTCGGCGAACTCCGCGGCAATTCCGGGCTTGATCTTTCTCGTGTGCGCGTCAAAGGGGATATTCGAATAGAACCATGTTGCGGAGTAGACGCTGGGGTGGTCCGTGGCGGCGTCAAAAGGGTAGGGAATCTTCCCGAGGGGGTCGAAGGAGTAAGGCAGCCAGTTGAGTGGCGGAGCATTGGGTGCCTGCTCAGCCGTTTTGACGTAATCTTGCAGTGTCTTGTTCACCTGGAAGCGGAAGGGCGCTTGCCACGTCTCCCGGTCGATATCTCGATAGGCCTTATTGAAAAAGGGGCGCCACCCATAGGTCGCGTGATAGTTGCACTGAAAGTCGGTATATTTCCACCAAACGTTGTCATTTACAAAGGACCGAGTTCCTCTGGCGTTGAGTATCACCATTTTTGCCAGCGTGTTGCCGTCCGGGCGGCCCGAGTAAATGCTAAAGGCATCTTCGAGAAGTTCGCGGACCCGATCTGTTCCCCGTATTTCGGCGAAAGTCCCGCTACGCGCAGGAGGATTTCCCAACGCGCTGCCTTGGAACCCAAGTGGTATCGCTGATGACGCCAGCGTTCGGCGTAGGAAGTCTCGTCTGCTATATTGGCCGGAATTCACCGACTTCTCCTTCACCCAAAGAAATCTTGCCTGCTACCCGCGCAGGATGGAAATCTCAATCCATTCGACAAGTGCTCCGTCCTCGGCTCGCTCGCGCAGGGGGACTCGCAGGGAACCCTTCTCGAACGTGAGGGGCTTGGTCTGATGGGCTCCGCCGAAGTAGTGCTCGGTAGCTTGGGCGGAAGCTCCGGCTTCGAGCTTTACGTTAAGCTCGCCGTCGCCATACGGTACGACGCCCAGTTGCGTGGCTCGCGCGATGCTGCCGTTCGACCGTGCCGCTACGACCACCGATGCGTTTGTGGATACGAAGTCACGAAATTTCCCTGACCCCATGATTCCGTCCAGGCGCACCTTGCGCAGGGCGACCAACGTGACTTCGCCATTCTCCATCCGCGCCCAGGAAGAGGCATGAGCGCCGCGGGTAGGCGTTTCATAATCGGCATCCAGCGGAACGATGCTGAACTGATTGGCAGGCCGCACGAGATGTGTCAGCCCATTGTATTTGGCCACGCGTTCAGGGGTGGCTCCATCGCCAGGCGCGGCGCTTCCATAAAAGCTGGCCAGGCTGCCGACGGTTCCCACGGCAATCGAGTCAAACCAGATGGATGGGCCGCTGATCCACTCATACCCCGACGAGCCGTACGTGGGCATGCCGAATTCTCCGCACAAACTGCTGAAGAAGAATCGGCGATTGGCTTCCAGATCATATTCTCCCGCCGCCATAAACAGGTCGTCGGGACTGTGCAGGTCCAAAAGCTCGGTGAAGAGCGGCGAGAGTTGGTAGTACATCACCACAATGTCAGGATTCTCCTCGCGCATGGCCTTGACGATCACGTCGAGACCCTTCCACAACAACCGCTCTCCCGCCCAACTCATGTCGTGCGGCGCCACGGTGTCGAGGGCCGGGATTTCATAACCGAAGTCAAACTTGACCAGGTCCGGCTTATAGCGCCGGGCGAACTTCCTCGCCTGGTTGCGCAGCACGCTGGCGACTTCCGGGCGGGTGAAATCAAGAAGGTAGTATTTCCCAGTTTTGTAAGGCTGGCCGTCGGTCCGTCGCAGCATGTCTGCGGTGGTCAGACCGAGGGATGAGGGATCTTCACAGCGCATGAACGCCGCCCAGAATCCCAGGTAATGGCCCTCGGCGCGCACGCGGTCGAGGAACTGCTCAAAGTGCGGAAACCTCTGGGCATCATGTTCCAGGCTGCCGTAGGTGCCCTCCCATTTGTCGTCGATGGAGAACATGCCGGCCTGCAAGCCTGAGGCTTTAAGTTCATCATACATGGCCGTCAGGCTGGCCTCGTCAAGGCGTCCCGAATCTTTGTGCCGAAAGACCTGCTCGCCCCAGGTGCACCATTGCGGCGCCAGCGCTGCGGCATTCTTACGGGCGGAGTTCATCTTCCTCTTGATGATGCCGGCATCCATGAGGCCCAGATAGTATTGCCGGATCGCTTCGTAGAAGTTGGACCCAAATGCCCAGAACAGCGTAGCTCCCAAAGTGTAACGCCCGGGTCCGCGAAGGTGTCCCCACAAATCGCCTCGCAGTTCGAGCGCGAGGCTGCTTTGCCCGCCTTGCTGGGCAATGAAGAAATCTCCGTTGGGGAGGTCCGCGAGGCCGCAGCAGAAAGCTTCTAAGGCATCGCTATGGAGAACCCCTGGATTGTCCACTACGGCGTGGCCGCGGTACCCACAAAAGTAATGGGCGGGCAATCCCCACTGCTGCTCCAGGCTCATTCCCTTGGGTGCTCCCCGGCCCAGCCAACTGGTGCGGTTCCAACCCAGGCCATGGTTGGCGAGAGGGCTGATCGCGGGAGACTCGCAGGTTCCCGGCAACACCAGGTTATTCACGGCAAGCGAGGGCTTTACACGGTCGCCATCGGCTTCGGCAAAGTAGTGCAGGCTCACCACATCTTCGGCGGCGGTGGTCTGGTAAATCACCGGTTCCATCCGAGGCCCCTGCTCGTCGAAGCGCCAGGCCACCGTTAACTTGGCGGAATTGTTCACGCCTTCGTAAGTCCAGGTAACCCGGTTGCCCTGAATTTCGTGGCTTGCCACGCGGCCCGCGACGAAGCGCCTGACCCCTTTTTGACCCACCGGCTGCACGGCCACAATGGGCTGAAGTACACTTGACGCCAATACGTGGCCTTGCGGGTCCGTTATGCGGAAGCGATCGGTTTCCTGTGACCACTCCCAAACGTAATTCGCACCTTCTGCTCGTACGGTTTTGCCGGATTCGCTGATTCGTGCAGGAGTTGCCGTTGCGCCATCGGCGCGGAGTTTGTTTAAAAGCAAGGATGCCGCTGAAACTTGTATGAATTCACGACGATTCAAACCAGTCATAATTGAGCCTTACTCCATTTCATTAAGAATGCTCTCCGGAAAGTGCGAAGGGATTGTACCCTGAAACTCCGTGCTGCGGCCGGGCTTTCAAACCCCAAAGGGGCGCCCTTTAGCAGCACGTGCCAACGGAGCGGTGAAGAATTCGATTTTGTGTTTGTTATCCACAATGGAGCTTTACGGGATCTGAAGATCGGCGACCCGGCACCCTGACCTCGGGCTTCATACGCCATTTATCCCGCTAACCACTTTAATTTCAATAGCTTGAATTCTCCTCCACGCTCCGGCGAAGATCGCTAACTGCCTTTGTTATCATGAATATCGCCAGAAACCAGGGTGCCCGCGATGTCATAGGCGCTATCCAATGTAATTTATTCGCTGAATCGACGGCCATCTCGAATTCCCCAAGTTGGGGCACCAGGCCTTGCAAGCCTGTCCAAATTAGCCAAGGCCACCCACCGTGGAACGAATGCGAACAGGCCGCAGATTCTTCCCCGAAGGGGAATAACGTTAGTAGCTGATGCTGGGTTCGGATCGCGTGTCCCGGAATGTTATCGCTGCGCTTCCACCCTTACGAACATTGGTGACCAGTGCCGGGCGAAAGCAAACAAGGCAGGTGCCGCCGGCGTCGCGAACGCTGGGATAAACGATGCCGCTCGATCCCGCCGCCAACAGTGTTCGTGCCAGAGTTTGCGACTCCCGGTAGCTGTTCGGGTCCAAATAGGGTGCGTATTCCGCGTGGCATCGAATGTCGTGCAAGCTGGTGCGAAAATCCGCCAGGTAATCATCGTAGGTGAAGGTCTCCGGCTCATTCCAGGTAATTTCGGCAAGCTCGCGCGATTTGTGATAGGTGACTTCGGTGACGGAGGTCTCCAACTCGAAGGCGGCATACCACGCGCCGCGCTCGGGACCGTTGAAGCGGCTTCCCGCCGGGTGGGCGTGGCAAAACGTCGCGTTCACGATGTGAGCATTGGGCACGCCAAACAACAGTTCGTGGACGCTGATACCGGGAAGCAGACTCGATTCGCCAAGCAATCGATCATTCGTGGCGCCATCGAGATCAATGAGATCTTCCAATTGCCTGGCATGAGAAGTCAGCCGTTCGAGCACCGACTGATCGCCGTAACGCGACGGGATGAGCCGGTGCGCGTCATCCTGCCGGAAATCCGCAAGTTTGGGCGTCACAGTCCGCCCCGCCGCGCATCAAGCAACTGACGAACGCGCACGAGCGCCGGCACGCCGCCTTTGATCATATAGCGGACAGGCGCTTCTCCCTCAAACATCGGGTTGGAATTCGCCAAGCCAACCCAGGCATCCGCCAGCTTGCGGCTATAGAGAATATTGAGTGCCCGGAAGATGCCGATCAGAAGAGAGATTCGGGTGAGCTTGTCCTGGTCGAGGGACTTTTTCTGGCCTTGCTTTAATTGGTAGAACACTCCATTGGAGACGCCACCCAGAAGCTGCCGCGCCGCCTCGTCGCGCAATTGCCAAGCCTGGGTGAGTTTAAAGAAGGCGGAAATTGCCGAGGCGCTCAGCCGCTCTTGCACATCCCGTGCCGACAGATCGATTGCCTTCGCGGCCGAAAACCCTGCGACAGCCTCTTGAAGGAGAGTCATTTGCATCCTCCGTATATGGACAAATATACATCCATTTATGGAGAGATGCAATCACGTTGAAACCGGCACGGCGGCGGTTTCGCGTGGCGATTCCTGCAGGTCGGGGTCGTAGTTAAGGTTGGGGCGGAGCCAGCGCTCCACCGAACGCAGGTCCATTCCTTTGCGGCGGTGGTAATCATCCACCTGGTCGCGATCGATTTTGCCCACGGCGAAGTACTTTGCTTCCGTGTGGGAGAAATAGAACCCACTTACGGATGCGGCCGGCGACATGGCAAAATTCTCCGTCAGATTTATGCCGGCGTTCTTTTCGGCTCGCAAGAGGTCGAAAAGTTCGCGCTTTTCGGTATGATCGGGGCAGGCGGGATAGCCCGGAGCCGGCCGGATACCGCGATAGCGCTCGTGGATCAAATCGTCAAGCGCCATGGCTTCACCCTTGCCATAACCCCAAAACTCTCTCGCCCGTTTGTGCATTAACTCTGCCAATGCTTCCGCCAGGCGGTCGGCAAGGGCTTTGGTCATAATGGAATTGTAGTCGTCGTGGTCTTGCTGGAACCGTGCCAGCAGCGGTTCAATGTCAGCGCCGGCGGTTACCGCGAAAGCGCCGAGATAGTCCTCCAGGGCCGTTTGTTTCGGAGCGATCAGGTCCGCGAGCGCCCAGTTGTAATGGCCGGGGGCCTTTTCCATCTGCTGCCGCAGAGTGTGGAATACGGTCAGCACGGAGGCGCGGGAGCTGTCAGTATAAACTTCGATGTCGTCGCCCACACTGTTGGCAGGAAAGAATCCCATGACGGCGTTGGCGGTCAGGAGCTTTTCCTCCACGATGCGGTTCAGGAGTTTTTGTGCGTCTTCCAGCAGATCGCGTGCTTTGCTGCCCACGATCGCGTCATCGAGAATTTTAGGATACTTTCCGTGCAGCTCCCAGGCTTGAAAGAACGGCGTCCAATCGATGTAGGGAACGACCTCCGCCAATGGCACGGCGGGGAAAGCCCGAACTCCGGTGAAGGCGGGGCGGGGAGGCTGGGCCTTACTCCAATCGATGGGCGGCTTGTGCCGGCGCGCGTCTTCCAGTTTTAACAGCTTTTGTGCCGCGGGCTTATGGGAAGCGCGGAGCTTTTCCTGGTCACGCAGGTTATCCGCCTGGAATGCCGGCCGCGTCTCCTGGTTCTTGAGCTTGCTCACCACGCCGACGGCGCGGGAAGCGTCCAAAACGTGTACCACCGGCTGGCGAAAATGCGGGGCAATCTTTACCGCCGTGTGCACGCGGCTGGTGGTGGCGCCGCCAATGAGCAGCGGGATGGTAAATCCCTCGCGTTCCATTTCCTTGGCCACATGGACCATCTCATCCAGCGAGGGGGTGATCAGGCCGCTCACGCCAATCATGTCAGCTTGCATCTCCCGCGCGGTTTGCAAAATCTTCTCACACGGAACCATTACCCCCAGGTCGATAATTTCATAATTGTTGCAGCCCAGGACCACGCCCACAATGTTTTTGCCGATATCATGGACATCGCCTTTCACTGTGGCCATCACAATCCGGCCTTCGGCGCGAGCCTTGCCGTTCGCTCCCTTTTCGGCTTCCATGAAGGGGAGCAGATACGCGACGGCCTTCTTCATTACGCGGGCACTCTTTACCACCTGGGGCAAAAACATCTTCCCGGAGCCGAAGAGGTCACCTACGACGCTCATCCCAGCCATCAGTGGCCCTTCAATGACGTTCAGAGGCCTGCCGAGCTTTAGCCGGGCTTCTTTGGTATCGCCCTCAATATAATCGGTCACGCCTTTTACCAGTGCATGCTTCAGGCGCTCTTCCACGGTTCCCTGGCGCCACGCGTCTTCCTGCACTTCGGCCCGCCCGCGCTGCTTGACCGACTCCGAGAATGCCAGCAGCCGCTCGGTGGCGTCGGCGCGGCGATTGAGAAGCACGTCTTCCACCAACTCCCGCAGGTCGCGTGGCAGTTCTTCGTAAACCGCCAACTGTCCGGCGTTGACTATGCCCATGTCCATGCCGGCGCGGATGGCGTGATACAGAAACGCGGAGTGGATGGCCTCGCGGATGGTGTTATTACCGCGAAAGGAGAAGGAAATATTACTGACGCCGCCACTTACTTTGCAGTAGGGAAGCGTTTCCCTGATCCGGCGTGTGGCCTCAATGTAGCTCACCGCGTAATTCCGGTGCTCTTCCATTCCCGTGGCCACGGTGAGTACGTTGGGGTCAAAAATGATGTCGCAAGGGTCCACACCAACCTCTTCGGTGAGGA
>JARLGN010000400.1 GCA_031292775.1 Acidobacteriota bacterium
CGGGCCGGGAGCGCCCAACGGTCAAGAAAGATTGTATTGAGCGGCAGGTGGCGCGCAAAAAACATTGCCCGATGGTAGTGCTCGTACCAATCGCCCATCCAATTGCCGCCGGAATAGTTCCGGATCAGTTCGAGGAACGTGGCGGTCCAAATCAGGAGGACGCCAAAGCTGAGGAAGAGACGTTGGACTTCCGCCAGGGAAAATAGGAGGCGTAAGTCCCTCCGGCACCGCCATGCCACCAGCAAGCAGCCCGCCGTGAACAACCCATGGCAAATCGGGGGCAACCCCAGAATAAAGACTAGAAAGGAGTACAGGTACAGAATAAAAATCGAAGCGCCGACAGAGCATGCAACCTTCTCAGAGGGGTCCAAGCGTAGACGCCGCACCAGGAGGAAGCCCGGAGCGAACAGGGTGAAAGGCGATTCGAGGATGACCAACAGAGCACGGAGCAACATTTGCACCACAAGCCGAACGGAAGGCACCAACCGCAGCAAGGCCGATCATGTCAGCAACATGCCATCGGTTGGCGGTACCCTTTCCAACCGGAATTCGCTGTTGGGCATCCCGGAGGCCGAGAGTATACACTATTTGTCTTCACGCAAGGCCGCTCGCTGCTGGGATCTGATGGAGGCTTGGCGGATCGACGGACCCTATGAGCAGAGGTCCCAGGACGCGCACTGAGGCGTCTACATGAGCGCCCCTTAGAACGGCTGGGCATCATGCCGCAGTCCGTCGGCTTCGCGGCACGAACGTGGTAAGACCTGCTCACGGTAAGGCCGTGGGAGCTGGATTCAAAGATGCAAGTTATTGTTTTTGAATATACTTAGGAAAGGGGCACCAAACCCTCAAGCTGGTGCACCTGCCAGTGCGGCCACTTCCACATGCCTAGGAAGATATCGGCTGTTGGTTGTCAGTAGTCGGTTTTTAGTAGGTGGTGCTTACCGGCGACCGACAACCAACTTCCTACTTCTTTCCGGGAACTGCCGGCGCGGTCTTGGCCGGAACATTGTCCAACACTGAACCACCACCCACGCGAGAGGCGTGGACCGCCAGCGTTATTGAAGTAAAGATAAAGACCGCTCCCAATATCCAGGTGAGCTTGGCCAGGAGGGTTACCGAGCCACGCGGTCCAAAGGCCGCCTGACTGGTCCCCCCGAAGGCCGCAGTGATGTCAACGTTTTCGCCGCCCTGGAGGAGTACCGCTCCAATCAGCAAGAGGCAAACAAAGACGTGTAAAGCTTGAACAAGATGGATCATTCCGCTCCTACCCCGCGCACGCCGATTACTTTCGAGGATAATTTATCAGTGCTGTAAACGAATCCACCTTCAGACTCGCTCCGCCCACCAGTGCGCCGTCAATCTCTTCCTGTGCCATCAACCCGCCGACATTGTCGGGTTTCACGCTTCCGCCGTAAAGAATGCGTACGGCGCTCGCTTCTTTTTCCCCGAACTTCTGCCGGGCCAGGTCGCGCAAAAGGCGATGGGTGTCCGCTGCCATCTCCGGCGTAGCGGTACGACCCGTGCCAATCGCCCATACCGGCTCGTAAGCAATTATGATACGGGAAAACTCGGAGGGGGTCAATCCGGCTAATCCACCTTCGAACTGAGTTTTCAATACTTCCCCGGTTCGGCCTGATTCGCGGTCCGCAAGGATTTCGCCTACGCACACGATGGGAGCAAGGCCCGCAGCCAGGGCTGCCTTGAGTTTTCGGTTCACCTGCTCATCGGTTTCTCCGTGGTCGTGGCGGCGCTCAGAGTGGCCAATGATGACGTGCGTGCAGCCGGCATCCACCAGCATTGCCGGCGCGATGTCGCCTGTGTGCGCGCCTTCTTTATCCCAGTGAATATCCTGGGCGGAGACTCCCACGTTTGATCCCTTGGCTGCCAGAGCTGCAGCGGCCAGGGCCGTGAAGGGAGGAGCTACCACTACTTCGCAGTGCTCAGCCTTCGCCGCCACCGGTTTGATCTTCTCAATGAAATCCACCGTTTCCGCGATGGTCTTATACATTTTCCAGTTTCCAGCAATTACAGGTTTACGCATTTGGATAATTCCTTTGAATTGGTTTTCAGTTGTCGGTTGTCCGTGGTACGTTGTCAGTTGCCGGGCGTCCAAATTCCCCGAAGGGGAACAATATCATTAGCCATGGGTGAAACCCATGGACAGTGACCGCCCAATAAAAATGCCTGCCGACCCCAAAGGGGTCGAATATCCTACGGAAAATATCTCTCGTCAAACTTTATACCGGCATCAAGGAGCAGCTTCCGGTACTCTTCCAAAAACGTCGTCTTCCGGTGATGTTCCTCCTGCGCTTTAACATAGGCAATCAGTTCTGGCTCCTCATGAAGAGAATATGTGAAAGCCCCATATCCCTCCTGCCACGCAAAGAAATTTGGGAACACCTTGTGTTCCTTGATCCAGATCGAAGAGGCAACCTTGATGTCTTTCACTAAGTCCGCAAGCGCGACCGTCGGATGCAGGCTGAACAGGATGTGGACGTGGTCCTTTACGCCATTTAACCACACGGGGCGGCAATGATGGTTCTTCATTACGCCGCTCGAATACATAAAAAGTTCATCACGGCGCGAGTCCGAAAGGACAGGCTGGCGATCCTTGGTCGCGAATACGAGGTGATAAAGAATCTGTGTATAGGCAGACATTATTCAACCCCTTCGGGGTTGGCAGATCGTTGGGGCATGTCCTTTCCGTGGGTTTCACCCACGGCTAATGATATTGGACCTCTTCGAGGTTCTATTTCTCCGTCAAGGCCGCGACGCCGGGCAGGGTGAGCCCGGATAGAAACTCCAGGGAAGCTCCGCCGCCGGTCGAGATATGGGTGATTTTTGCTTCCACGCCGGCCTTCTTCACCGCAGAGACCGAATCTCCGCCACCAACAACCGAAACCGCGGATGAATCCGCGACGGCGTGGGCGATGGCCACGGTTCCTTCTGCGAATTGAGGGATTTCAAAAACCCCCATGGGGCCATTCCAGACAATGGTTTTGGCCTTGGCGATGTGGGCTGCGTAATCGGCGCGCGTGGCCGGTCCGATATCCACACCCAGGCGGTCAACGGGAATACTGCGCGTGGGCGCCACTTCTGCCGCCGCGCTCGGGTCAAGCTTCGCTGCCACGATATGGTCCACAGGCAGACGGAATTCGATGCTGCGGCGCTCGGCGAATTGCAGCAGGTCGCGAGCCAGGTCAAGCTTGTCTCCCTCAACCCTGGAAAGTCCCACTTCCACGCCCTGCGCCTTCAGGAACGTATAAGCCATGGCGCCGCCGATCAGGACACAATCCGCAAACTTCATCATGTTTTGCAGCAACTCAATCTTGTCGGATACCTTGGATCCGCCCACGATCGCTACGTAGGGCCGCTCAGGATGTCCCACCGCTTTGCCCAGGTATTCGAGTTCTTTCTCCATCAATAACCCCGCCACGCAAGGGGAGAGGTCATGGGTAATGCCCTCCGTGGAAGCATGGGCACGATGCGCGGAACCGAAGGCGTCGTCCACATAGACCTCGGCCAGCCCGGCAAGCTTCTGTGCAAATTCCGGCACGTTCTTTTCTTCTTCCGGGTGAAAGCGCAGGTTTTCCAACAACAGGACTTCGCCGTCTTTGAGGGCCTTGGCGGCGGCTTCTGCGTCCGGACCGATGCAATCCTCTGCGAAGGCCACGGGCTTGCCAAGCACTTGCGCCAGGCGTACAGCCGCGGGCTTCAGGCTCATTTTCGGATTGGGTTTACCCTTGGGACGGCCCAGGTGCGAGGCCAGAATCAGCCGCCCGCCGCGGTCCAGCAGGTACTGAATGGTGGGTAGCGAGGCTTGGATGCGCGTGTCATCCGTTATCTCGCCCGCGTCGTTTAAGGGCACATTGAAATCGACGCGCATGAAAATGCGCTTACCTTTGGGATCAAGGTCACGAACGGAAAGTTTGGGCATAGTTATGATTCCTCATTGCAGGATATGACGGTATTGGGAAAGGTCCGTTGTCAGTAGCACGTGATCCATTGGGGGCGATTGTTTCTGTTTGAAGCAGACTCGACGGTTTTGACCCCCTCACCCGTCCCGCCCCGGCTGATGAAAACGCCGGTTGCGGGCCACCCTCTCCCCCAAAGGGGCGAGGGTCGCAAATCAAATCGGTGCCGTCCGGCACGGCCTGTGCAATTAAGCTCACGCCTTGGGGTCTGCTGAATTCGACCAGTTCAATAGCAGAGGCAGACGACAACGGACGACTGACCACGAACTGCGGACAGCCGCCCGCTGCCTGGTGCCTACTGCTTGGTGCTTACTGCCTGGTATCTCTACAGTCCTTTTCCCGCGACAAAGTTGATCAGATCGCGGACGCGGCACGAGTATCCCCACTCGTTATCGTACCAAGCGACGACTTTCACCAAGTTTCCGTCGATCACTTTGGTGAAGCCTGCGTCAACCATGGACGAATGCGGATTGCCCGTGAAGTCCTTGGAGACCAGTTCCTCTTCGACGAACTGAAGAATGCCCTTCATGGGGCCTTCCGCAGCCTTCTTGAGGGCGGCGTTCACTTCTTCGGTGGTGGTGGGCTTTTCGACAAGCGCCACAAGGTCGACCACGGAAACGTCAGGCGTAGGAACGCGCATGGCGTAACCATCGAGCTTGCCCTTGAGTTCGGGCAGTACCAGTCCAACGGCCTTTGCCGCGCCGGTGGTGGTGGGGATCATGCTGAGAGCAGCCGCACGCGCGCGCCGCAGATCTTTGTGCGGCAGGTCGAGGATCTTCTGATCGTTGGTGTAAGCGTGAATCGTGGTCATCGATCCTTTGAGGATCTTAAAGCTATCGTTGAGAACCTTTGCTGCCGGGGCCAAACAGTTCGTGGTGCAGGAAGCATTGGAAATGACGTTGTGTTTGGCGGGCTCGTACATCTTCTCATTGACGCCCAACACGATGGTGATGTCTTCACCTTTCGCCGGGGCGGAGATGATGACTTTCTTTACCGTGCCCTTGAGGTGCTTCTTGGCATCTTCGGCTTTGGTGAACAAGCCAGTGGATTCGACAACCACCTGAATGCCGAGCGAGGACCAGTCGATTTCAGCCGGGTCCTTCACTTTGAAAACGCGGATTGACTTGCCGTTGACGATGATAGCGTTATCGCTGAACCCGATGGTGGCATCGAAGATGCCAAAAACCGAATCGTACTTCAGCAAATGGGCCAGAGTCTTGGGATCGGTAATATCGTTTACGGCCACGATTTCGACCCCGGGATCGTTCAGGGATGCGCGAAAGAGATTTCGGCCAATGCGCCCGAAACCATTAATTCCAACCTTGACAGACATAATTGCTTCCTCCAGTGAAGTTCAACAGAGTTGACTTGAATCAAAAATTCTATTCGGCCTTGCAAACTAAGTCAAAGCCTAATGGCCCGCACGGACAATTTTCCCCATAATCCTATGCGCGAAAAAGCTCAACAAATGGCCAAGATTAGAAGATGCCGCATCCCAGATTCCAAAGCTGGTTACAACCCTGTAAGCTTTGTGTTCTGAGTTGTATTCGTGGAGACATCTATGGAGGGCAGTCGGCCAAAATAGGCCCAAACGGGGCATTAGGAGCCTTTAATACTGCTTTACCGACACCACAAGTTCACCATCAAACGTGATAAAGAGAACGTGGGGAGGGGTTCCGTAGATCCAGTCTTCCTGCTCATCGCCGTTTCGAACCTCTCGCACGCGCCGGTCCGGAGTGCCCTTGGCGGAAAGCACCGCGTCACGGTCCATGCCCACGATGACGTTGTGGTTCTTGATGGCTTCTCTGATCGCGGGCGTCACATTCGGTGAATACAAAACTGTGGGGGAGTGCCGTTCGAAATCAAGGACGCCGGAGAGAATCTTCTTTACCTGGGGGATGGTTAGATCCGGAAGGGCCTTGCCATAGTCCAGAGTGACCGATGACCCGAACACGGTGACGGCCTGCTGTTGCGGACCCATCGGGCTTGTGGTTCCCCCCATGCCGATCTCGATGTGCTGGTACCATTTCTTCCCGGATCTTCCGCCGTTATTAAGCTCAAAAATGATCTGATTTGCCTTGAATTCAATTTTGGTAATCTCGGCGGGCACGCCGGGCTGCATGGCCACTCCGTTGGAGCGTAATTCCTTTATGGCATCGTCCTGGTCCAGCTTTCCCTTCGCATTCACCCGCACGCCCCTCTTCCCACGGGGCATGGGAATCTTGGTTACTGCCACTTCCCTCAGCAGGCCACGGATGATGTCGATGCGGGTATCGCGGTCCATTCCCTCTTTGGGAAAAGCGATGGGGACCACCAGGAAGGCGATGGCCATCCACAACGTCTGCTTCCGCCATTTGCGAGTGGCTCTTTCGTGGCACGCCGAAGTTTCGAAGCTACGGGCAGACATGGGAATCAGTCCCTCTTCGCCCCTTCGTCCGGGGGAGCCGAAAAAATTGTGATCGGCGTTTCAGGCCAGTCGGATTTCACCGGAGTAAAAACCAGGGCTCTCATTTCTTCACTGATATAGATGCTCTTGGTGAGCGACAGGTACGCCGTGGCAATTAAAATTGCCCCCATTGCCAGCAAACCGCCTTCAGGGCCGTAATCACCTCCGGTCAGCCAGGCGGGCCCCCGCACGTGCGCGGTTAGGATGCTGGGCGCCATATTGAGCCCGCTCACCGGCAACCCCAGCAGAAAATCCATAAGGTAATTCCAAATAAAGTGCATCCCGATGGGCATCCACAAGGAGCGGGTCCGTA
>JARLGN010000401.1 GCA_031292775.1 Acidobacteriota bacterium
CAGCCCGCGATTGTTTACCAGGTGGCCCACCACGGCTTGCTCGGGTTCTGCCTTTTTCGGTCCTTTCTTGCTTGCCACTCGTCACTGTTCTTGCTTGTCACTCGTCACTCGTCACTTGTCACTGCTCTCCGATGCCTTAGATCGGGGAAAACGGCCCGCGAGCGTCCTTGGCCGTGCCAACGGCCCACTCGCTCCAAGCCCCGCCGAATTTCCGAATCTGCCGTTCGAATTCCTCAATCATTTCATCACGATTGATTAACATGATTGCGCTCTCTCTTTTGTGTCTTGATTCTGAATACCTGGACAGGATTAACATGGAAACGTGCCTGTCCCCAGGTTTCCAGGTTTCTGCGTCATCTTATCCTCTCCTCGCAGGGTAACAGGCGCGGCTCTTTCAGTTGGCGAACGGTATCACCTTCCTGCACCGACCAATATGCAACCCAGCATCCCGCGTAGTCATAGCGGCCCTCACTATACCGCAGGAGGCTAATGCCGCATTGATCGGCTGAAAATTGGGTTTCGATGACGATGTCACTGAACCCGTTTGTACGGCTCGGCTGAATTGTGAAAGTCTGGACGCTCTCCATTACTGAGAATAATGGCGTGTACTCATGGTTGGATTTCTGAAAAATCCAGAAGGGGCAATTTCCCGTAGGGCTGCAGTTCTCGTGTTCGCCCATTCCCTGAGCAATGACTTCAGGAATGCCATCCGCATTGAGGTCAACCATCTTGACACGGGTGTCGAGGGCAACGTCCTCCAATTGCTCCTCGGTTTCAATCCCAAGATCCGGCATTTCGGGCCTGAGCTGATTCGCGATGCCCCTCGCAATCGCGGCCCGCTCGATTCTTGTGACCTTTGCATGGCGCAAGGACTGCGTGGACTTGAGCTCCTCCGCCCGACGCCAGTCCCAATGGAAGGCCTCCGCCCCAAGCAGGAGCGATGCATAAATGACGGCGTAAAAACAAGCCTTGATTGTTCCCTCTAGAGTGATCAGGCGCTTTTTTCCAGGATGCATTGATCGCCCCCCTTCACAGCATCCATGCAACTGACGGCCTTACGGGAAACAGTTGACCGCAATCTCCAGTACAGAAGTAACACAATTCTGGAGTGGCGTAGCGCAGCGCGGCGGAGCCACAACCAAATCTTCGTGGGCGGACGAAGAGACCCCTCACCCGTCCGTCGGCTGACGGACACCCTCTCCCCTCGGAGAGGGCAGTTCAACAACCAACCTTCTCCCAGGGGAGAAGGTGCTGAGGTACGAAGCGGATGAGGGGTCTCTTCTCTCTACCTCCCACTTTCAACAAGGACACAAAAATGTTTGCTAAAAAAGCAAGAATTTACGGTATTGCATTGCAGAGTTGTTCCGGTTTTTGGAACTACTCTGCGGCTTTCACCATTTAACAACATTCTCAAAGTTCTATTACCTGTTTGCAAATCTACTGCTACTCATTTGAAGGGCCGCGGAGTAGTGCTGAGGTGCGCACAACTCCGCGCTACTCCGCTTGTCATGGTAACACTGGTAGAGGCCGCGGTAAGCATCACGATGTCGCTCGGCGACTGATGATTTTGCAGGATCAGCCTTCGCATTTTCAGCCGTGGGAAAAAGGCTAGTGCTAGAGTTTCATGGCGTCGGTCAGGCCGGTTCGGCGGATCAGCCCCAGATTTTTCAACAGCGCAAGGCCGAGAGCGTTTCCATCCAGGGGAGGGGAGGGCGTCTTAAGCTCTTCCACCTTCTTGTTGTGGGCTTCCTTCGCCTGCTGCGACTTATGCAGCCGCGCAGCCATCTTATCCGTCTGCGCTTTATAATTGGCCAGGTCCTTGGCTGCCGCCTCCGTCAGCTTATCCTTGCTGCCCTTGAGGAAGTCGATGTGCTTCATCACCTCCGCGTTGCCGGCGACCATCGGCATCGCCACGACGGTGGCACAGAATTTATCGAGCGCGGCGAACAATTGACCCAGTTGAAACGGGTCTTCGGCTTTTTCCGCCTTCTCCGGCGCACTCTGGGCGGCAGGCGGGGGAGCCGCGGCGAAGTTCCACATATAGTCGCAGGAAGGACAGCAGACAGAAATCCACCGCCTCACGACGCAGGCCTCGGCGATGCAGCCGATCGCCTTGGCCGGCCGCAGCGGGACCGGCTTGCCGCACTGTGGGCAATTCACCGCAGCCGGAATGGCAGTCCGGCAGATCTCGCATACCGCCTCGTCCGCTTGGCGGGGAGCAATGCCGATCAGCGTTTGTCCCACGATCTCTGAATTGACGCCGGGCTCCCAAACCTGCATCAGTTCGACGTGGGGGATGCGGCGTGACGGGCCGAAATAGGGGTCGTGCAAGGTCACTTCGTGATTGCCGATATCGACCATCACGGAGTAATGGCCGGTCGGCACATCCTGATGGAGGCGATGGTTCAAGATGACGCGAACATCGGTATCCCTGAGGCACCGCAAAGCAAAGATGGGGTGACGGGCCTTGATGGCCACGGCGTCAAAGCCTCGCTTCAGCGCATCGCTGACCATCAGGTGGGTGGTGGAAGCGAGGCTGCCAAATCGGTTGACCTTGGAAATCGCCGCCCAGATCTCATCCTGCGGAACCTCTTGCCCCAGCGACCGGTAGACCATGCTCAGGCAGGCGGCGCCGCACGTCCGGTTGTTTTCCACATGGAGTTGTTTTTCATAGGGAATGGTGTAAGCCATGCCTGGCTGTTCTTCACCCATCTCGCCATCTCCTTTTGCTCGGGCGGTCAAGGACCGATCAAAACCAAAGGGAAGCCTATGATAATGGCGCCGCCGTGGCCAGTATTGTCGCCCATCCGCGCCGCCGGTTGGCCGCCAATCGTAACCGTAAGCGAGCCCATCACGATAGGTGCCGGCGGCCCGACGCAGGTGGCCATATCGCCCATCCGCGCGGCGGGCAAGCCGCCGATCTGAACGAGGGGGCAGCCAGGCGGAAGAATCGGCCCGCCGACGTGGGGCACAGGCGGTACAGCCGGGGTTACCATGGGACAGGTGTGCATGTCTGACACTCGAGCAGCCGGTTGTCCCATATTTCAACCCCCCTCAGATCCCATGACAGCCCGCGCAGATGATCCCTCCCCGCTCCTCATGCTACGGGCCAACGAAAACGGCCCTCCGCCACCCCGATTCCCAGTTCCACGTACAGGCGCTGGGTATCAGCGATTCTGGCCGGGTCGCCCTTCAAGGTGGCGAGCTTGACGGCATTGGCTACGGCCAAGGCCGGGCTCATCGGGGCCGGGCCACTCACGCCCGCCACACTCGCCGCCAAGGCCAACAATCCCCCAGCCGAAGCCGTTCCCGCGGCTTGGGCCGGCGCCTGGGCCGCGGCCCGGTACGCATCGGTGGGCCACACCACCCAGACCGTGGCAGCCAGCAAGGCGTCCCAGTCCTGCGGCGAGAGAAACGCCCCGCAGGCGTGCTGGAGGCACAGGCAGCCCCACCATATCCCTGCGCGCGTCGACAGCGCGTGGGCCAGGAATTCGATGGCGTTGACGTGCTGGCGATGCGCCATCAACGCGGCTAAGAAGTCCGGGGGCATCATCCCCTCACGCAGCAGCGCCCGCGCCTCCTTGTTGGCGTTATAGCGCGCGCAAAAATCGGCGGCGGCCAGCGGTTCCATCGCGATCATTGGGATGTTGCTCACAACCTGTTCTCCCCAGTTTCAGTAGAGGTGCCATGTAGCGGCGGCTTTACGCCGCCATGTGGCGAGGTAAACTCGCCGTTGCATCCTCCGGCCATTTGGTCCGTCGACTGACGGATAGACTCGCCGCTACAAACTAAAACTGCACCCCTCCCCAGCTTCAGTTGATTTGGATCAGCAAACCTTTAATCTGTACCCCCTCCGGACCCAGGGTAATGGTGGCCAGTCCTTCCGCCACCGAGAGGGTGATTTGGGTCAGGCTCTTGATGGTCAACTGGCCCATGCCGGCGTCAATCGTAATGCCCTCCGGTGTCATTTCGATCTTCTGGTCAATATCCGGCAGCAAACCGCGCTGGATGGTGACGTTCTGGAGTTCGGACACGATGATCTCAACCCCGTTGGTGGAATCTGACGAAGCCGGCGGCACCATCACCGGCCCCGTCGTGATGCGGACACCCTGGGTGCCCCGCACTTCCACCTGGCCATCACCCGGGGTCACTCCGGCGGCCACTACGGAAATGCGGCAGGGTCCTGGCACCGCCGGAGGGAAGGGCGGTCGGCTGAGCAATTCCACCTGGTTCGCCTGGATATGGTGTGCACCGCTGACGCCCGCAGTTTGATCCATACTACCGCCCCCCCCTGATCCCCCGCCCAGACTCTCTTTTTGTTCTTCCATGGAATGAATTCTCCTTTAGTCAGGCACGCACCATGAGCTCTATACCAATTCCGTATGCCGCAGTTCGAACTCGATGTCTTTCAATTCTATCTCCTTCGACTTTTTTTCTAGCGTAGCCTTCTGAAGGTCCTCCGCCGCTTTCTTGACCGCATAAAGCGTCTTTGCCGCGTACACGATACCGGTCTGGGTCGCAGCAATTGCTAACTGACATGCGACCACGAGCCCTGAGCGGAAGCCTTCGCCCCACGCGTCCGGAGCAAAACCAAGAAGAGCGTAGGCCACGGTCCAGATAGCCACTATTGCGGCCAGGATCTGGCAGTAGATACATATCGCTCCGGACTCGCCCCAAAACACTTTCAGGTCAATTGTGTTTCCTCCCTCCTTCTCGGGAGTGAGCTGGATTTGAAAATTCGCCCCATACACAAAAACTGTGTTCGGGCCGATAGTGAAATTGTTTTGCCCCCCTACTGACCCTCCCAGAAGTTGCGCAACCCCGGGGATGAACTCAAGTAAATGCGCCGGTGCGACAACGAGCTGGCCAAAGGCGCCACCGGCCACCGTGTGAGTCCCCCCAAAGGTGAACGCCACATTATCCCCGTAGATCGCCGCGACGTTAATGCCGCCTTGTGCCTCCTGGCCCCAGACCGGCGGCATAGCGCCGCCACCGCTGCCGCCGCCGACCCCGGGGAGACCGCCCACGGTGGAAATGCGGGTTCTTGCCACGCGTTCGCCTTGGTCCCGGCCACCGTGGACCATCTTGTCGCACTCCGCATTCAGGATCATATTGTGCTCGGAGTGAATCGCCAGGTGCTCGTCGCCCTTCTTGTCGTCGAAGACGACGCCATTGAAGTTCTGGCCCGCGTCGCCGCGCACGCTTGCCGAGCGGATGCCCGCGAGTTGATTGGAGTCCGGGAGGGTGTAAGGCGGCAGGTTCACCGCGTTGTAGACGCTACCGACAATCAGGGGCTGGTCTGGGTCGCCCTCCTCAAAGGCCACCACCACTTCGTGACCGATGCGCGGCCAGAAAAACGCTCCCCAGCCGTTGCCGGCCCAAAACTGCGCCACCCGCAGCCAGCAGGAGCTGCCGCTGTCCATCTTGCCCTCGCGGTCCCAATGAAAGTGCACCTTGACGCGCCCATACCGGTCACAGAAGACGCTCTGGCCGGACGTCGTCTCGCCGGGCGGCCCGGTCACCGTGGCGGTTTGGACGCCCGCGATCACCGGCTTCGGCGTGACCCGCCGCGGGCGGTAGATCAGGCCGGTGGGCATGCAGACGAAGCGATTGTCGTAGCTGAACTCGTCCTTCTCACCGGTCTCGTATCCCGTCTGGCGGGCGCTGTGTTCCACGCGCGTCAGCAGGTACTCACCATCTCCATTGAAATGCCCCTGGAGCTTGAGCGCATATCCCGCCGCGAGATTGCCGCAATCGCTCGAGCCGGTGATTTCCAGACTCGCGCATTCCTCCTCCTCCATGCGAACCCGAACGATCCGGCTGCGATCCTCGGACATTTGCGTGAAGCCCTCCGCGAAGGCTCCACCCTGGCTGTCGATCCCGTCGTAGCGCTTGGCGCAGCCGCCGGGGTAGTCATAAATTTCCAGGTCGTCGCCGGCGAGATTGAGTTTGTGGGTCACCGCGCCCACTTTAACCTGATCAATGGTCGGATTGCTTTCCTCCTGGGTTCCGCTGGGCATCTCGAAGCAATAGTCTCGTACCGTGTACTGGGCGGAGCGCAGGTCCTGGGCCTTCTCCCAAGTCCTGATCCGCATTTTTTCCCCCACGCCGCCAATGCGTGCCTCGTAAAGGAAATTGGATTGCCCCGGAATTTCCGGATAGGAGGTTTGCGCATCCGTCACCACCATCTGGTGGGCGCCATCCGAGTGATGGAAGAAGTAGTAAATGCCCTCGTCCTCCATCAGGCGGCTGGCGAAGTCAAAGTCGGATTCGCGGTACTGGACGCAGTAATTGCGAGGATAATAGGTTCCAGACAGTTTGAAGGTGAAGTCGAATCCGGAGAGCACCTCATTCAAGATGTCAGGGACAGACATGTTCTGGAAAATGCGTGATTGGACGGTCTTGGTAAGCAGCCAGAGCTTTGGTACCACCTCGGCGTGGTAAGCGGTGAACCTTTCGTCGCAGCCGCCCTGACTGAACCGCTTCACAATCCCATTGAAATAACGGCTTTCATCATTGGCCAGCCGCATCTGGATGCTCACGTCCTGACCGATGATGTCTTCAAAGTGGACGTCGGTATTCACTTCAGCCAGCAAGTCCAGCTCAAAACGAAAGAGCCGGGAGATGGCTTCCTGGCCCCGGAAGCCAACCAACAGCAACTGGTCCGTCCCCAGTGGTGTTGTAAGCAAGATGGAACGGCCCGCTTGTGAGTACTTGGGCATAATTGTGGTTTCCCCTTTGCTGAACCAGATAGGGGGCGCCAAAGAAGGCAAACTCCCTTAGGGCCACGTGTTGATGAAGCCAACGGGAGTGCAGAAAACGTCTCTCGTCGGGAAACGAAGACGACGAGCAAAAAGAGCAAGTCGATTATGCTGCGCCTCGCCAAAACCCACACGGAGTAGATTTTGGCGAAGCAGAGGGGTAAGGCCCGTTGCTCATCCAAGTTGCAGGCTGGGCACACACGGTGACCATGCGAACGCCGGGCGATGACTTTGAATTGGCGGCGAGTTCCCTGTTTACGGAAGGGATTGTCCTGTCGTGGGATGAGATCGTAGCCGGGACTTCCATTTTGGGTTCCCGAACAGCTCTCGGTACACTCACAGGCTCTTCATTTTCTAGTTTTCTGCAAGTTTTCTAGCACTCTCGCGGAGTCGTGTCAATGTAAAATTGCACAAAAGAATTGCACACTTTGGCAAATAGATTCTCCGGAGCCCGAATCTCCCGCCCGACACGCTGACGCTCGCTTACCTCAGCAGGAATAGTGGCACGGAGTGAACGCCAAATGGGTTTCCTCCCCACCGGGCGGCACATTGAACGGCAATGCCATTTGCAGGCGCACGAGACGAAGGGTGTCAAGAGAGGAAGGGTGGAAGAGAGGAAGGGTGGAAGAGAGGAAGGGTGGAAGAGAGGAAGGGTGTCAGAAGGGTGTCAGGGTGTCAGAAGGGTGTCAGGTGTCAGAAGGGTGTCAGGTACCCTTTCCGGGAAGGGCGGGAAGGGTGTCAGGGCGGGAAGGGGCGGGAAGGGTGTCAGGTACCCTTTCCGGGGCCATGTCGCGAAGCGCATCATAGTGCAATTCCTCCTGTCATACGCTCACCTACATTCGGAAGGAAAATTTGCGGGAAGCTTATTGGGGAGTATTTGCACTACGGCAGCACCGGCTGTTGCCAACCTCGTGCGCGTTCCGCCTGGGGAAACCAAAACAAATCCAGATCCCAGATCGCCTGCCGAGTCTTGAGTTCCCTTGATGATCGCGTATGGAAACCTGTAAGAAACGACTCCCTCTAGTTCCTTATCAGAGAGGCCAACGACCTTGGAGGCGCTAGCGCTACTGAGGCTCTTCAGATTAAGTACAAAATATGAGGTCTCGCCCTTGATACGGGGAGTGGCCGATTTTCCTGCCCGATAAAGCACGCAGCCATTTCCAATCCAGGCCTCATCGAGGGCCCATTTGAACGGCGCCTGAAGCTTAAAGTCGTGAAGATCGAAGAGCGTCGTTCCATTCGTGTCGATGACTTTCTCCTCATCCCAGAGGAGAAGCTCACGCCCGTTTGGGCTCAACAGGAAGCCGTCTGTGATGAGTCCAGTGGTTGATTCAACTGCTTTGGCACGCAGTGATTTAAGGTCGAGTTCAGCAAGCGGCCCATTGGTTTCAGCAAGGTCTCCTTCTGCCTGAGGATGAGTGTTGAAAAACAACGTTGCTCCATCCTCAGAAAACTGCGGTTCTGAATAGACCTCTGAGCTGGCTGACGCAGGGACCACGGCGTGCGCAGGTATTCGTTGAAGCCGTTTCGACGCCAAAGAATACAAGTACATCTTTCCACCGGACTCGTCGGGATGCGGAGTAATTACAACGAGTTTCTTCAGGTCGGGTGAAAACGAGAGTTCCCCGACTTTGATTGGCAACTTAATGTTGGAGACAATCTCCCCGACCTTCGAAACCAGGAAGACCGAGTTCCCGGAGCTGAATGCGGCCAGAGGCATCTGGCTAGGCGTTTGACCGCTAGCCGCGCTAACAGCTAAAAGAAAAATCCACGCACCTATATCGCTCTTCATCAGCTCAGTCCTATTGGTTTTCATTTGTCTGGCCGGGGGGGGGGGGGGGGGGG
>JARLGN010000045.1 GCA_031292775.1 Acidobacteriota bacterium
CGCACGCCTTGCTCCAGGTCGCGATTGGAGGCCGCGATGACGCGAATGTCCACGCCGATATCCTTCACCCCGCCGATTCGGCGGATGGTCTGATCTTCCAGCGCTCGCAGCAGTTTTGCCTGAAGATACGTGGATAACTCGCCGATTTCGTCCAGGAAGAGCGTGCCGCCGTCGGCAACTTCGAACAGCCCTTTCTTTTGCGCCTTGGCGTCGGTAAACGCTCCGCGTTCGTGTCCGAAAAGCTCGGCTTCCATCAGGGTTTCAGGAATGGCCGAGCAGTTGATGGTCACGAACGGCTTGTCGTTGCGGGCGCTGTCATAGTGGATGGCCTTGGCGACAAGATCTTTTCCGGTGCCGCTTTCTCCCTGGATGAGTACGGTGGATGTGGCGCTAATCGCCACCTTGCGCACAAAGGTCATCAACTCCATCATGCGGGGAGATTTCCCCACCACTTCGTGGTAGCCGGAGTGTTTGCGGACCTCGTCGCGCAGGCTGTCGCGTTCGGAGCGCAACCGTGAGCGGTCAATGGCGTTGGCCAGGGTTATTTGCAGCTCGTCGAAGTCGAGAGGTTTCTTGATGAAATCCAGCGCGCCCAGTTTGATGGCGGTCTTGATGTCATCAAGCTGCGGGTCGCCAGTGATCATGATGACGGGAATGGAAAGATTATTCTGTTTGATCTCGCGCAGGACTTCGATGCCGCTCAAATCCGGCAGGCGCACATCAAGCAAAATGAGATCGGGGGTTTCCGAACGGATCTGGGCCAGTCCACCCGTGCCGCTTTCGGCCTCGATGGCGGTGTAACCCCACTCTTCCAACTGGCGGCGCACAGACCAGCGGATCAGTTTTTCATCGTCCACGATCAGAACTT
This sequence comes from Acidobacteriota bacterium, assembly GCA_031292775.1. GTDB lineage: Bacteria > Acidobacteriota > Terriglobia > UBA7540 > UBA7540 > Bog-366. Next base: position 869 of record JARLGN010000045.1, read on the forward strand.
TTTCATTAGGCATAAATCTCTTTGGATTCCTCGACTGCTTCCCGCATCGGGAGGCGAATAATGAAACGGCTCCCTTTGTTGATTTCGCTTTCTGCCGTAAGCGTCCCGCCGTGCTGGCTAATAATACGTCGGCAAAGTGAAAGCCCCAAACCCGTTCCACCCCGCTTGGTGGTATAGAAAGGCCGGAAGATCTTCTCCAGATGGTCGGATGAAATTCCGCCGCCAGTATCGCTGACAGAGATTTCGATAAAATTGGGCCGATTCGGAGCGCCTGAGCCCGGCAGGACTCGCGCCTGGATTGTTATCTTACCCTCCTGGTCAAGGGCTTGGATACCATTAAGCACCAAATTCAGCAATACCTGGTGCAGTTGCTCCGGATCCATGCGGAAACGCGGGAGGGGAGTAGGAATCTGGATGGAGAACTCCACGTTCTTACTGCCGCTCTGCTGGCGCGCAAGCTGCAAAGTGTGTGCCACGGTATCCTTTAAATCCGCCATGCCGAATTGCGGCGCCTTGGGGCGCGCATAGGTCAGCAGATCGCTCAGTACTTTTTCGATGCGCCGTACTTCCTGCCGGAGGTCCTCCAGGATTTCGCGGTCGGGGTGATCCTTGGGGAAATCCTTGCTGATAATCTCGATAGCGCCGGCAATCCCTGCCAGGGGATTGCGGATCTCATGCGCGACGCCCGCCGCCAGCTCCCCCATGGTCGCCAGGTGCTCTGCTTGCACCATTTCCGTATCGTGCAGGCGTTGGCAATGATCGCAGAATTCACGCCAGTGCTCGGTGAGCGAGCGGATTTCCTCTTCCAGCGCCATGGTGCTGTTGGCAGACGGAGCGATTTGAACCAGTGTAGGGTACGAGGGTGCAATCTTACTGAGGGCGCCGCGTAATTCACCCAGAATCGTCCAGGATTGGCGCTCCTGGTAAATGAGCATCCCCGTGGCCGCCGAGAGGGCAGCCAGCAGAGCCAAGACCAGCCCCAACTTAAGGGTCAGGCCATGCTGAAACGCTTCCCATCCCGCCAACACAATGATCCCCGACAGCGAGATTACCAGTACTACCAGGTTCTGGCGGAAGGTGGGCGGAAAGCGCAAAAGACGTTTTAGACGTGCCCGGTCCAATGGTATGATGTTCCCTTATCAAGAGATACCAGTGGGCAATTTTACCACAAGGCCAACCACGTGACCAGAAAGCCCGAGACATTCTTCGAGGAGATGAAGCGGTACGTCGGCTTCAGCGAGGAAGACGCTGGGTTCCTCCAGGCGGTCGGGAACCGCATGGACCCTTATCTGTCGGGCATGTCGGAGCGCTTCTACGACCAAATTACCGAACATCCTGAAGCCGGCAAGGTCTTCACCGGGGGTCAGGAACAGATTGACCGTTTAAAGCGCACCTTGCAGGTTTATGCCAAGCGCCTGTTCCGGGGGCCTTTTGATGAGGATTATGCCGCAGAGCGCTATAAAATCGGTGTACGGCATGTGCTGATCGGCCTGCCCCAGCGCTACATGATTAGCGCCATGGGAGTTGTTCGCACGTACCTTCAGGAAAAACTGGTCGAAGTCTACTCCTCGGAACCCACTCAACTGGAAGCCACCCGGCTGGCCTTGGACAAGATACTGAACATCGACCTGAACATGATGTGCGAGTCCTACTTTCAGGAGAGTATTCGCTACCTGCGCGAACTGAACCGGAGACTCGAACGTGCCAATTTCGAATTGGCCGAACTGAGCCACGTTAAGACGGAGTTTCTGGCCACCACCTCGCACGAGTTGCGAACCCCACTCAATTCCATACTGGGATTCTCACGCCTGATTCTCGATGGCCTCTGCGATAGCCGCGATGAGGAACGCGAGCTGCTTCGTGACGTCTATTCCAGCGCCGAACACCTGCTTTCCATTGTAAATGACCTGCTGGACGTGGCCAAGATCGAAGCGGGAAAACTGCGGCTGGCTCCGGATGCATTTGACCTGAAGTCGGTAATCCAGGAAGCCAAGTCCGTTGTCGGCGTGCAGGCCGCGGCCAAACACCTGACGTTGATCGACGAAACGGAAGCTACGCCCCTGCCGTTGGTTATGGCAGACCCGGCGCGCGCCAAGCAAGTCCTTATCAATGTGCTGAGTAACTCCGTTAAATTCACCGATAAGGGATGGATCACGCTGCGTGGACGGTCTTTCCCCGAACGCGGTTTTGTTGAGTTGGAGGTCCAGGATACCGGCATCGGCATTGCTCCGGCCAAGCAGCAGCACCTGTTCGAGAAGTTCCAACAGTTGGACAGTACCTTTACCCGCCAGCAAGGGGGCAGCGGCCTGGGGCTTTCGATCTGCCGCAGCCTAGTGGAAATGATGGGCGGACGCATCAAGCTGTGGAGCGCGGGCCTGGGCTGTGGGACCACGGTCACGTTTTCACTTCCCGTTCGGCGTGAGCGCGAAGACATGGTGCATGTGAAGGGTAAAGATGCCCTTTTGGCGGCAGGAGACGAGAATGGCATAAGAGTTCTTGTCGTTGACAACGACGCAGAATTCCGCCACTACCTCAAGACGCTGCTCACCAAGCACGGCTATTACGTGTTGGCGGCGGCTACGGCGGATGATGCTCTGGATGCGGCCCGCCGCTTTAGCCCGAAATTCGTCATTGTGGATTTGGCCCTGCCCCAGCACCCTGGCGCGGAGCTTGGCGATGGCGCAGATTTAGTGGCACAACTGCAAACCGGCGCGTTGATTCGTGATATCTACTGTTTCATGGTCACCGGTTACGAACCGGCGGATGTGCGTGAGCGTCTTACCCATCTGCAGGTGACTCCCGAGATCTGGATCAAGCCCCTGGATGGCGCTCAATTCCTGGCACGGCTGGAGGAAATTCTCGGTGCTTCAAAGCTGGCAGCGCAGGCAGAATCCAGTGCCCCCGTCGGTGGGGAAAGCAGCGGACATTAACCCCTGGAAATCGGATCAAGAAAGGATTCGAGTAGACTGAAAGTATGAGCATGTTGCCCAGCAGCCCCGTCATGCTACGCATCTTGGTTGTGGAAGATAACCCCTTGGTGGCCAAGTTCTATCGCTTGGCGCTGGAACGCGCCGGGGGGTTCCTGGTTTCCTTCAGCGAAGACGTGGAAGACATCCTGGCGCAGATCGCAACCTCCGCTTTTGACGGCATGATCCTGGACGTGTCCTTGCGCAACTGTCGCTATCGGGGACGTCCGGTTGACGGCCTGGAAATCGCCCAACTGATCCGCCAAACTCCGGGGGGCAAGTCACTACCCATTTTGCTTGCCACCGCCCATGCCATGGAGGGTGATCGCCAACGCCTTCTCGCCGCCTCCGGCGCCAATGCCTACCTGGAAAAGCCCATTTACGACCCCGGTGTCCTCGTCAGCAAAATCCACGACGTCGTGGGACGTTAGCAACACTTTTGGGGAATGCAGTAGCTGCTTCCGCTGAATCCAAGGCGCCTGCGGCGCGCCAGTCGTGATCCGCTTTCCCTCATTGGATCGTTTTTCCCCGGCTCGTGAAGCCCCGCCCTTCCGACAGTCCCCCCACGCATCCAGGCGTACTGAGACCACGTAAGCCTGAGTGAGCTGTATTGACCTAACAGGTGAGCTGGTCTGTACTGACACGCCGTTTGCCCTCGGATATAAACGCTATGCAACAAGGACCAGCCGACATCAGGCGCAGCGCCACGGCTGGTGCTATCCCGAAGGCGGAAGATTTCAAGCTTGGAGGACTACAATATGAACATCACACGTCGTTTCATTGCTTCACTTGTCGTGGCTGCGGCTATTGCAGCGCCGGTGTCAGTTATGGCGTTTCCCAGCCCCGATGGCGCCACCGTTCAGGTGCGTGTCTACGATCGGAACCACAAGGACTACCATAATTGGGATGATCGCGAGAATCATGCCTGGGGAGTGTATCTAACAACCAACCACCGGCCCAAACACGAGTACGCGAGAGCGAACAGGCGTGAGCAGGAGCAATACTGGAATTGGCGCCATAGCCATCCGGATGAAAGATAGCAAAGCCGATTGGAACAGGGGGAGCTTTTGCCGGCGCTCCCCCACATCGGCAGGTCACGCGACCGCTCGGTTCTTCAACAACCACGAAGCTACATCCCCTAATCCACGGTTCCCAGCCGCTGGCACCTTATTCTCTTGCAAAAGATCATTTACTCCCTGGCTTGGTGAGGCCACAATAGCGGTTCTGGACTATCGAACAAGAGGACTTACCCTTGACCACATCAACTCCGCTTGGAACTGCGGTCCGGCTGTCGAACGATAAAATCCTGAATCCCGCGAGCCTTAAACTTTATGGCAGCATTACCCCGGATTCTCCTGTCTTGATGGTCCTTGCCGCGGGCCGAGGCACGCGATTCGGTCAGGACCCCAAGTGCATTCAACCCGTATACGGCACGCCGCTGGCCCGGCACTCAATTGACGCTTTCCGGCGTTTCCACCAGTCGCCGGTGATCTGCCTGGTGGGTTATCGCGCTAATGAGGTTATGGGTGCGCTGGGGCAGGACAATATCTATGTTCAATCCGCCAACCCCACGGGCGGAACGGCTTTCGCCGCCTTCGAAGGATTCAATGTTCCCGATTTGTTGTTGCGGAACCCTCTGCTGATTATCACCATGGGCGACCGCATTGTCCCCTCATCCGTATTCCGCCACTTATTTGACACTCACCGGGCAGGGGAACGCGAGGCTGACATCACCTTTCTGACGGCGCAGTACGAGCCACCGAAGAATCGAGGCAAGGGCCGGGTTCTGCGCGGTCCTGGCGGACGCGTGCTGCGCATCATTGAGGAACGGGACATTGCCCGGGAAGAGGACGGGCCCGCGCGCCAGGCTCTGATGGATGGCACGGAAGGAAATTGCCCGCTCTACGCCATTCGAGCAGCCACTTTGCACCGGCATGCACAGGTGCTGACCAACAACAACGCGCAAGGCCAGTATTACCTTACGGACGTTATTGAAGCCATCAGCCGGGAGCAGGGTGAGGTGCGCACGGTCACGACCACGGTGAGGGACCCCGAATATGACCTGCTCTGCTCAGATGTGACCCAGCCGATGGATCTTGCCCTGTTGGAGGGCCTGCTGGCGTCCACTCGCGGCCTGCTATTTCCGGAAGATCTGGAAATCGAAGAAGCGGCGCGAGCGATTACCGCCGATCGTCCCGCCTTGCAGGTGGCGTCGATCGCGCGCCAGTTGAGCGATTTGATGTCGGCCGCCACGAAGGAGAAGCTTGGATTTGACCCCCACCGGCCCGTGGGAATTGGAATTTCAGGTGGGCGATTGCGCATCGCTTTTATGCATCCGGACATGGTCAGGTTCTTCGGCCCGGCGTGGCAAATGCCGATCGGGGCCGGCAGCGAACAGGGTGAAGAACAGATTGTGGTGCTTCTGCAAAGCGCGGACGACGGCCGGATCCAATTGTTTCCGATGAACCCGAAGTACCGTGAAAGTATCAATTTCGTCCTTTCCGATAATGCTGTGATGTATCCCAGCGAGGATGTCTCCGACTTGCATACTTACGAGAAGTTCGGCACGCGAATGAGCGAGAGCTTGCTCCTCTCCTTGGGATATTTCAATGAGGATGAATTGGAGGCGCGCCGAAGAAAGAGCCTCCCGCTGCCGCCACCCTCGTTGTGGGTGGCCAGCAATATGCGGCGTCCCTTCGCGCTGGTGGGCAATGCTATTGCTTCCATGCGCACGCTACGCAGCGGCAACCTCGGCGCAAAAATCCGGGAGCACCTGGGGCGCGACAACTTCCGCGGATTGCGGCTGGTTTCCACCGGGGATATCGCGCAGGGCGGCTTCTCCAGTTCATCCGCGTTGACCGTGGCCACCAAGAACGCCATTAACGCGCTCTGGGAAATTGGCATACCACCTGACGTTCTCGTTCATTTGGCGAGCCAGGCGGAGTACGGTACGGGCGTGCGGGCAGGGTCGCTCGACCAGGCGACGGAACAGAAGGGTCGTCCGCGACAGGGCACGCTGATCTCCTCCAACCCAAAGGACAACTACCGGATTATGGGTACCTATCCGGTTCCCGCCGAGCGATTCCAGATTATTTTCCCCTATACCGCGGAGCGCGATCGCAGTGCCTGGCGCTGGTCGTGGGGCGCTTACGGCGAAGGCTCCCCCGCCGGTCCTCTGACGACCGGAGAGATGCGCAAGCTTACCGGGAAGGCGGCGGAAATGGCGGCTCTGCTCACGCGCCTTCCGCTCGATACGGATTTCTTCAAGCACATCGAAGATGATTTGCTGGACGATGGCTTGCTGAGCCGCGAGAGCCGGGCCTGGATTTCCTCGACACTGCGGGCCCTTCCGCTTTTGGTTAAGCAGGAAGACTTGCGGCTGTGCCTGGAGGCTAATCGCGATTGGTACGTCGGGCAGTTGATGGAAGTGAGCGGCATCGATGGGCGCGCGGCGATCCAGAAAGCTGACGCCACGATAACGTCGCTCGTGGCGGGCTGGCGGGACCCGTTGCTGCATCGTGGGGTGGCCGGCGGAAACGTAATCAAAGAATCTGGCGTTCCGCTGCGCGCCATGGTCGCCTATCTGTTCGGCGAAGTGGCCAAGAACTTCTACCTTATACATCACCCGGAAGAATGGATCGAGTACGTCACGCTGTCGCAGCGCGGTGACCGCTCCGTGGAGATTGACGCCGAGAGCCTGCCTTCCCGCGAGGCCATGGAAGGGGAGTTGGATTGGGAACGGGGAACCGCCGGGCCAGATCGCTTGAACCTCTGGCTCGAACGGCACAGCGCCGCGCCCTTTGATTTTAACCAGGGACTTGACGACGAATCGCTGACAGGTGACCTGGATTTCCATCGGCTGAAGGGGTCGAATTTCTTCCGCGGGCTGGCCCTGATTGACCTTGCCGAGGCCATGCTCAAAAAAGCCTTCGGGCAACAGGCGGTGGCCGTGCGCGTGAATGCGGCGGGTCAGGGGGACTATTTCCAGGTACACGTGGACACTCATCTTGCGCCATCGAGTGAAGTAAAACAGTTCATCCGCAACGCGTTCTATCGTCGCTTCGGCTTGTCGCCGGATCCGGAGTTTGTTGAGATTTATCCTGGCGGCGGCGCTTTGGGGCTCCATCTGAAGCGGTATGATTCCATCGCCCAGTTAATCCAGCGGCTGCGAATGCCCGCAAGCTAATTGCTGACAGCTAACAGCCGACAGCTTACAGTCAGCCCCAAGTTCCGAGCACGTGGCTCCTGCCCCCCCCGGCCGGTGTATATTATCCGCTTGTCGAATGGCCCGCGTCCGGCTCGCTGAGCAATCACCATCCAGGAGATAATTTTTGTGAAACGAATATCCCGCCCGGTAATACTCACAGCCCTGGTTCAATTCGGAGCGATTTTAGCTGCTGCCAACGCACTGGCCGCGCAAGTTGCGCCCACGTCCAAGCCTTCCGTTATCGTTGTCAATCCCGGATACAAGCTGGTAATTGACACCAAGCAAGGAAGCATTGCGTCGTTGCGCTCGACCTATGGCCAGGACCACGACTTGTTGATTCCCGGCCACGCGCGCCTGCCGCTCTTCAAGATCGAGTTCCTGGATGACCACGGCGAGTTCAGGCTGGTTACATCCTCCGACGCGAAGGACGTTGACGTTGAGAGAAGCCACAACGCCGATGGCGTGACGCTGACCCTGGACTTCAAGGAGATTGGCCAGTTGCCGGTGGACGCTCGCGTCACGGTGCGATGCCCGGCACGCGAGTCTTTAACCTATTGGTCGCTGACCCTGAAGAACCGCACCTCCTGGTGGATTGGGCACATTCAGTTTCCGGTGGTGCAGGTCCCGTTTGACAGTGCCGCCAATCAAAACTCCAGTCACATACTGTGGTCCACTGCTGACGGAGCGCTGGCCGGACCGGTGGAACCCGGAATGTCCATTGGACCCTGGGGAGGGAAAGAAGCCGACACGCCTGAAATCTGGCGCTCTAACAACTACCCCGGTGAGTGGACCACAACGCAGTTGCTGGCCTATTACAACGATGCCGGCGGGCTGTACGTGGCGTGCGACGATCCCAAGGGGCTGCCGAAATTCATCGATCCCTTGCTGGAGCGCGATGGCGTCACGATGGGGGTGGGGCATTATCCCGGCACGCGCGGGCCCAGCGAATACACGCTTCCTTACCACGTAGTCATGGGAACCTTCCATGGCGATTGGTACGCCGCGGCGGAAATCTATCGCAACTGGGCCTCCCACCAGTCCTTCTGCACAAAGAAAATTGGACAGCGCGCGGACTCCCCCAAGTGGCTGGAAGATGCCCCTGTCGGAATTGCCTTTCCGATGAGGGGCCAGGGGGATTGGGACCCGCCCGCCGCGGTGAATCCTGAATTTACCCCGTTGACCAATGCGTTGCCTTACCTGGATCGCCTCGCCGCGGCGCTGAAGACACCTTTGATGCCCATCATCTTTAATTGGGAAAAGTCCGGCCCCTGGGTGCAGCCGGAAGCTTTTCCGCCTATCGGCGGCGAGGCCGCGGTCCGCGAGTTCATGGTGAAGGCGAAGGCCAAGGGCTGGCATCCGGTAGTTTATGGCGACGGCCTCTGCTGGGTCACTTCGCAATCAAACACTCAATACGATGGCATGCCTTATTTCCGCGCCCAACAGGCCGAATCGTTCATGGCTCGGAAGTGGGATGGCAGCCTTCTGCAAGACCGTTGGAAGTGGCGGAAGAATTATGTGGCCTGCGTGGGCACCGAGAAGGGCCGCCAGATGGTGGTTGATATGACCCGGCGAATGGCGGAGCTGGGACCCGACGTGGTGCAGCAATTCGACCAGGGACCGGGTCCGCGCGCTTGCTATGCCACGAATCACGGCCATCCACCAGTGCCTGGTCCGTGGATGACGGAAGCTTTTACCGGCCTGATCAAGGCGGATGAGGACGCGGCACGCGCCGGCAATCCCCATGTAGCAATGTCATGCGAGGGAGCGCCGCCGGAGACCTATTTGCAAGACTTCCAGATCTGGGATGGTCGCGTCACCGTGTGCCCGTTGTTCTCGTTTCTCTATCATGAATACGCCAACGGCCATCAGGGCTTCTACACTCATCGCACCAGTGACGAAGCGCTTCGAGCCTCGGTGGCCAGAGCTCTGGTGACCGGCTATATGGTTAACTTCACGCTGCGCGATCACGGCCAGATTGAATACGACTGGGACCAAACGTGGACTCGCGCCATCCCCGATCAGGCGGCCATTCTCGACTGGGCTCAACGGACCAACCATTTTCGTGCCGGCGTGGCGAGGGATTATTTGATTTACGGACGCATGCTGCGGCCATGGAAGGTTCGCGGAGTGGCGCAGCGCGATTTCGGCTATGGTAAAGAGCCAACGGTTCAGTCCGCCACATGGCAAGCACCGGACGGCCGCGTGGGAGTCGTGCTGGCCAACTACGCGGATTTGCCGGAAACTCCGCAAGTGGAATTGGAAGGTTCAGGGAACAAACGCGTGACCCTCTACACCGGCGATCAGAAGAAAGAACTGGAGATCGAATTTCCAAGCGTCCTCGATGTGCCCATGGAACCACGCTCGGTTGCCTTGATTGAGGTGAAGGTTCATTGACGCAAGCCGCGTAGCGGCGGCAGAATGTGGCCCATGGCGACAACCATGGGGAAAGGAAGCAGAACAAGCGACGAGCCCCGGCAGGGGCGAAAGAAACATTTGACCGATCTAGCGATATTTTGCAAGTGGGGTCGATCAATGAAAATTGGCAAGACGTTACGCTGGGCATTGTGGGCAGGGTTGTGCGGAGTCGGCCTGGCCACTGTTATCGTTGTCCTGTTCCCCTATCTCCGAGATTCCTTGGCTTTCGATATTTTCTTTTCTGCAAATCGTCTTGGCTTCTTCATTGCGAACTGGGCAACAGCCCTGGTGTTTCATGGGGATAGAATGAGTTATCCGATCATAAACATATCGGAATTTTTCGATCTTGTGTTTATTCTGGCAGCCGCTCTACAAACAGCTCTACTTGGAGCGTGCCTCGGATTCCTCCTCAATCGGAAACCATCTCCACGTGCTCCGATTTAGACCCCCTCACCCGTCTCGCCCCGGCTGATGAAAGCGCCGGTTGCGATCCACCCTCTCCCCCAAAGGGGGGAGGGAAGTATTTTCAAATTGACCTTGGTCCAGACCTCAGTTCGTGGGCGTCTGCGATTTCCGGACTATTCAGGCCGCACAACGTAATCGGGCCAGCAGAATTCGCTGGGACCCGGCACACCCCACAAAGGATCGAATCCTATCCGGATCATCACGCCTCCGGAACTGCCTGAAGGCTGCGCGAATTTTGGATCCAGAATTTTGGCAATCTGGTCGCGTGCGCCTTCCAGGTGCGCCCGGGTTTCCCGATCAGCCGTTTTACCGATTGCCGTTGTAATGGAGGTGTTCAGGGAACGCAGCTCCGCGCGATAGAGCGGCTTCTCGTCCCCGCTGCTGGCCATGAAAGCCATGAACTCCGGCGGTAGACCGACAGGCAGATTGGGCGAGTTTCCGTTCACCTTGCTATTTACCAAATCCAGGTAGGCCCGTTGCAAGTTGCGCCGGTACGGGTCAATCCGGACCTGCGGATCAGCCAACTCCTTCCAAATGCCCGTGCGAATGTCGGCAAGGAATTCTGCCGGTGAGTACACCGCTTTTCCGTCGAGCGCTTCCTGTTCCACCAGGCGGTTGAAGCGCGGGCTGCTCAGCAGGTTGTTTAATATGATGCCCTGCGCGTTGCGAATGCTGGCGAGGACTCCCACGGCTTCGATGCGGCGAAGAATCTGGGGATCAATAGCCCACGCGGGTGTGGCAAACGCGTTCTCATTGAGGAACTTCACGGCCTGTTTCTGCCGGTCTTTCGCCACCGGAGTGAAGATCACGCCGGTCTGCCCGACGTGCTTCTCTTGCGTGTCGAACCCGCCGACAATTGCCGCCACGTGATTCATTTCCAGCGTCCATTGGCCCAGCATTCGTCCATACAGCTCGGTCAGATCTTCATAGGGCTCTCCTGGCTTGCCCGTGGTGGCGGACAACAGCATCTTGGTAACGCGTTGCAAGTTCTTCTGTCCGGCCGCAGTGGATTTGACTGCGTCGGCATCGCCGATCGCCTCCGTCAGTTCACCGGGATCGGAGCCGGCCGCGCCCGCCGTCGAAAAGCGAAACCACGGCGTGGTGTCTTGTTCCCTCGCCCATTGGTCGAGCGTGGGCTTCTCGCCGTCCGCCGTTTTGGCGTCAGGAATTTGGGTGTAACCCCACCTGATGGCCCAGATATCATACGGGCCGACCCTTGGCACCAGGTCCGCCACGGGGATCTCATCCTCTGGTTGCGCCACGTAATTGAACCTTGCGTAGTCCATGATGGACGGCGCGGCTCCCATTTTGTGCACCCATTCCCGGTCATGCACCTTCTCTTGCGGATACAGGGAACTGGCTTTCATGTTGTGCTGCAAACCGAGTGTGTGCCCCACCTCGTGCGCCACTACGAACTCCAGCAGCCGGCCCATCAGAGCGTCGGGCAGCGGCAGTTTCTGCGCGCGCGGATCGAGCGGCCCGACCTGCAAGAAGTACCAGTCGCGCTGGAGGTTCATCACGTTGTGATAGAACTGAATGTCGGCATTGAGAATTTCTCCCGTGCGCGGGTCGGAAATGTGCGGCCCGACCGCATTCTCGGTTGTCGAAGGCAGCCAGCGAACTACGGAATAGCGCACGTCTTCGGGGCTGAATTCGGGATCTTCCTCCGGCGTGGGGGCGTATTTGCCGATGATGGCGTTTTTGAATCCGGCGGCCTCAAAGGCGGGTTGCCAGTCCTCGATTCCCTTCTTCACCCACTCCTTCCACTTTAGCGGTGTAGCGGCGTCGACGTAGTAAACGATTGGCTTGACCGGCTCGGACAGAGCCGCAGTGGGATCCTTCTTTTCCAGGCGCCAGCGCGCGATATAACGGACGTGGGGTGCGCGCTGCTCGTCGCGGCTGTAGTCGAGCATGTCGTGGGTAAAGTAACCCACGCGGTCGTCAAAAATACGCGGAAGCAAAGGCTTGTCGGGCAACTTCACCATGCTGTGGTGCAGCACCACGGTTGCGCTTCCCGGCCGCACCATCACGCGCGGAGTCACCGGGGCTGTTGGCGTAGTCCCTGCGGGGGGCTGCGTCCGCGTATAGGTGAGGGTGGCCACGGCTTCGATGTTTTCCGGATAGGGAGAAATGCGCTCAATGTAGGAGCGTGACGCATCCGTGGTGGCGGCGTTGAGGCGTTGGCGCGCGCTGAACTCAGGCACATCGCTGTTAAACAGCCGCGTCACCTCGATCACCGGGGAGCCATCGCCGGCAAAAGCCGCGACGGGGAAGGTCATGATAATGGCGTCGTTGTTGGCCGCCGCGACGGCTTGCGCGATGGGCGACTGGGGATCAGCCACCACGCTGAAGTCGATCGACCGGAGATTGACCTTGTTACCGTTCAACTCCCATCGCACCACGCGGTTTGCCACTTGCTCCCCGCCGTAGCCGGCGCCCTCGGTGTTCCTGGCAATCCGCGTGTTCCAGAGGAATTGCTTGTTAAGTTCGCCTTTGGGAATCTCGTAGTAATACTTGTCCTTTATAAAGTGAACCGTGAAGATGCCTTTGGTGGATTTTGCGTCCTTGGTAATGACCTTCTCATACGGCTGCGGAGTCGTCGCGGCCGGTCCACTGCGGGCGCCTGGGCCACGAGTAGCCGGCGAAGCGGGTTCCTCTTCCGGCGGATTCTGCGCCTGTGTCACCGCGGCGGCGCAGAAGAAGAGCAGAAAGTATGCGACGATTCGCTTCATCATGATTCCCTCTATTAAGGATTTTCCCAGGATTTTCTTTCCGGCTTCCTGACGGTGACCGATTATAGTCCAAGCGGCTGCATTAGACGTGTTTTTAAAGGCTTCCGACGGAGTGAGCCGCGGGTAGCGCGGCGCGACCGGGATGTAACCAAACACGCGTTACGTAGGGGCACCCCTCGTGGGGCTCAGCGGCTGTTTGTTGTGTATTCCGAATGCGATGGTGCTGGAACACCTGGACGAGTTCGTGTGTAACGTGGGGGATGCTATCGGGGGGGCGGTAGAGAAGGCCAGGAAGCGACCCCTCACCCGTCCCGATGCATCGGGACACCCTCTCCCCTTGGCGAGGGCAGTTCAACTACCTACCTTCTCCGAGGGAGGTTGTTTCAAAACTCGCCGCGGAAAATGGAAGTCGGGGTGCATAGAGAAAGGGCA
>JARLGN010000046.1 GCA_031292775.1 Acidobacteriota bacterium
CGCCTCTCGCCTCCGGTGCTGACCAACAATCTGGACGTCACCGTGGGCGGAACAGTGTCCATGGCCGGGCTGGGAGTGGCCTCGTGGCGGCACGGAACCCAGGCGGACAACTGTGTGGAACTGGAAGTGGTAACGGGCACGGGCGAAATCATACGCTGCTCCGCAAATGAGAATTGCGACCTCTTCGACGCCGCCCGCTGTGGTGCCGGGCAATTCGGAGTCATTACCGAGGCAGTGCTCAAAGTGCGCCGCCACCCGCCGTGCTTCCGCAGCTTCTACCTGCTTTACGACGATCTGGCGGCCCTGCTCAATGACCTTAAGACGGTGATGAATGATGAGCGCTTCGACAATCTGGAGTCGTGGTGTGTTCCCTGCCCGCAGGGTTTCAAGAAAGTGGCGGGGCAGCGCCAGCCGTTTGCGCAGTGGTTCTTCCCTCTGCACGCGACGGTGGAAATAGAGGAAGGCGAAGCGCCCGAGGCGGCGGAAAAACTGGCGGGGCTGAAGTTTTACAAACACGTCCACACGGAGGATGGCGAGATGGGGGAATTCTTTACCCGCCTCGACCATCTGTTTGCCCTCTGGAAACGCGGAGGCTTTTGGGACTGCGCCCATCCCTGGATGGAATGCGTTCTACCCTGGCAGACCACGCCGATGTACATCTCGCAAGTCCTCGCCAACCTGCCGCCGCAAGCCCTGGTGGGCGGACACATCCTGCTTTGGCCCGCCCGTGGAACGGCATCGCGGGCGCCGCTCTTCATGCGCCCTCCCAGTGAATTCCTGATGGGCTTCGGAATTCTGCCCGCGGTTCCGCCGGCGTTTTTGAACGAAGTCCTGCCGCGCATGAACATGGCAAGCCAGGCTTCCGGCATGATGGGGGGCAAACGCTATCTTTCCGGGTGGATCAACTTCGACCACGCGGCATGGAAAGCCCACTACGGAGAGCAATGGCCGGCCATTGCCGCGGCAAAATTAAAATTCGATCCGCAAGGCATCCTCAATCCCGGATTCATCAAGTTCGAGTGAGAAGCTGCCGATAGATACTTCTGTAAGAATGAGATGAAGTTTGCGTTTCCGCAGACGCCCGGGCAAGCTTGCGCCAAGGCCCGCGACAAGCTATTTGCGTGGAGAGTGCGCACGAACAACTCACATAGAATCAATGCGGTATCGGACAAAATTGACTTCTAATTTGGTGCCGTTCTTCTTGACACCCATAAAACCCGCGTGCTACATTTGCGGGTCTTGCACTATAGGCATTTCACTCCTTTGAGGCCTTGCCACTCCAAATGGGCGTGATATTTAACCAACTCGGGCACCTCTTCCTTCAAGCCATCCCCACCGTGGTCTTGGTATTTTTGCTTTTTGTCATCCTTGAGCGGATTTTCTTTCGGCCGATCATGGGCGTCCTGAAACAGCGCGAGGATATGACGGTGGGCGCGCTGGCGCGGGCGCGTGAACAGGTTGCGGAGGCAGAAACAAAAACCCGCCAATACGAAGAGGCCTTTCAAGCAGCCCGGCAAGAGGTTTACCGCCAGCGCGAAGTAGACCGTCGCGCCAACGTGGAACAACGCGATGCGGCTTCGCGGCAAGCGCGCGAGCAGGCTGAGGTGTTGATCACCGAGGCCCAGGCCTCGCTAAGCGCGGAAGTGGTTCGCGCCAAGACGGAATTGGACTCCGCGTGCCAGCCCCTGGCAGAAGAGATTTCCGAAATCCTGGTGGGGACTGAATCGAACCCTGGCGGGGCAGGAAGGCCAAACCTTTGATTCGAAACGTTCGCCAGGCCGCTTTGTTCACCCTGTTGGGAATTTGCCTTGCGGGATTTGCCCTGCCCCGAGTGGCATGGTCGCAGGGGTCGGAACCGGCAGCGAAGAAAGAAGAATCAGAATCGCCGCACGAACTGCTCTTCCGCGTCATCAACTTTGCCATTCTCGTGGGTGGACTCGGGTACCTTCTGCGCAAGCCCCTGGCGGAGTTCTTCAGCTCGCGTTCCACCTCCCTTAAAGAAAGTCTGGACGAGGGACGAAAGGCGCTGGAAGCATCGCAGATCCGCCTGAAGGAAGTGGAAGCAAAGCTGGCGCGGCTGGATGCGGAAATTGCCGAGTTCAAGGCCGCCGCCACGCGCGAAATGGAAACGGAGCGCCAGCGCATGCAGCAATCCAGCGCCGAGGAAGCAGCTCGAATTCTGGAATCAGCGCGCGCCCAAACGGAAACCGCCGTGCGCGCAGCCAAGCTGGACCTGAAAAGTTACGCCGCCGAGAAAGCAGTCGGACTCGCTGAGGAATTGATCCGTGCCCGCCTGGATGTTTCCGGCCGCCAGCGGCTGGTTGCGCAGTTTGTCGCCACGCTTGAATCCAAGGAACGGAAAAACTAGTTATGCCGACGGTCGTTGCCAATCGCTACGCGCGCGCCCTTGCGGATGTTGTTTCCTCCACCGGGGATTACCGCAAAGTGCTGGGAGAACTTGAAGATTTCGGCGCGGCTTACCGCGAGAGCGTTGAGTTGCGCGAAATTTGCGAGACTCCGGCCATCGTCATGGCTCAGAAGCTCGCCGTGCTGCAAACCATCGCCGCCCGGCTGGGCAGCTCGCACACCACGCTCAATTTCCTGCGCGTGCTGATGAGTCATTACCGGCTGCCGATGATGGATGAAGTCATCCATGCCTTCCGCAATATCGCCTATGCGCAAATGGGAATTGTGCAGGTAAAGATCTCTTCCCCCTCGGATCTTTCCAAGGAACAGCAGGAACTTCTGCAAGCGCAATTTAACCTGCTCACGCACAAGCAGTCGGAGCTGGAATTTCATCTTGACGGCGGACTGATCGGCGGCTTGGTGGCGCAAATTGGGAGCACGGTATACGACGGCTCCGTTCGCGGCCAGTTGGAGCGGATTAGGGAACGGTTGGTTGAGAGATAAATATCTGTGATTTGCGATTTGTGATTTGTGATCGAAGAACATCTGTGATTTGTTCACTGGTGGTTTGTGATTGGGAACGACGCTTCGAAGGGTGTTTCGAGTCCGGACGACCTGCGCATACGAACCAAGGAGTTTGCCCTTCGAATTATTAAGTTGTTTCGTGCATTGCCAAGAACTGAGGAAGCGCGGGTTTTGGGCAGACAGATTCTTCGCTCGGGAACGGCAGTAGCAGCGAACTATCGCAGTGCGTGCCGAGGAAGATCGCGCGCTGACTTTATCTCGAAGATCGGCATAACGGTTGAAGAAGCCGATGAGACTGCATTCTGGCTGGAACTGCTCATCGACGCAGGGATTGTAAAGAAAGTTAGATTGGAGAAATTGCTGGTCGAGGCGAACGAGTTGGTTCGAATTTTTCAGGCAACACGTACGACCGCGAAGGTGCGGATCCAATCACAAATCACAAATCGCCAATCACAAATGGTTTGAGGTAACTGATGGCACAAATTAAAGCCGACGAAATAACCAAGATTATTCGCGAGCAAATCGAGAACTTCGACCGCAGCGTCACGGTGGCCGAAGTGGGTTCGGTCATCTCCGTGGGAGACGGCGTCGCCCGCATTCACGGCCTTGACCGCGTCATGGCCGGCGAACTGCTCTCGCTGCCGCACGACGTGGCGGGGTTGGCGCTGAACCTGGAAGAAGACCAGGTAAGCGCCATGCTGCTTGGCGACTACACCAAGATCAAGGAAGGCGACCAGGTCAAGCGCACCAATCGCATCATGTCGGTGCCCGTGGGCGAGGCGCTGGTGGGACGCGTGGTGGATGCTCTCGGCAACCCCACCGACGGCAAGGGACCCATCATTTCGGAAAAGTACAGCCCCATTGAACGCATTGCCCCGGGCGTGGTGGAACGCCAACCCGTTCGCGAGCCGTTGCAGACCGGAATCAAGGCCATTGATTCCATGATTCCCATCGGGCGCGGCCAGCGCGAATTGATCATCGGCGACCGCCAGACCGGCAAAACCGCGGTAGCCATCGACGCCATCCTGAACCAGCGGGGCGGCGATGTGATTTGTATCTACGTCGCCATCGGGCAGAAGCGGTCCACCATTGCCCAGGTGGTAAAAACGCTGGAAGAGTTCGATGCCATGAAGTTCAGCATCGTGATTGAGGCCGGTTCTTCCGATCCCGCCCCCATGCAGTTCCTCGCTCCTTATGCCGGATGCGCGATGGGCGAGTATTTCCGCGACAGCGGCCGCCACGCCTTGTGCATTTACGACGATCTTTCCAAGCACGCTGTGGCATATCGCGAAATTTCGCTGCTGCTGCGCCGTCCTCCCGGGCGCGAAGCTTATCCTGGTGACGTTTTCTACGTCCACTCCCGCCTTCTGGAGCGCGCCGCCAAGGTTAGCAAGGACTTGGGCGGTGGGTCCCTTACGGCGCTGCCGATTATCGAAACCCAGGCCAGCGACGTCTCGGCGTACATCCCCACCAACGTCATTTCCATCACTGACGGCCAGATCTATCTGGAAAGCGACCTGTTCAATAGCGGCGTCCGCCCGGCCGTAAACGCCGGCATCTCCGTATCGCGCGTGGGTGGCAACGCCCAGATCAAAGCCATGAAGGGAATCGCCGGAATGCTGCGCCTGGAAATGGCCCAGTTCCGCGAGTTGGCGGCGTTCGCCCAATTCGGCAGCGACCTTGACAAAGCAACGCAGGCGCAACTGAACCGTGGGCGGCGGTTGGGAGAAATCCTGAAGCAGGATCAGTACAAACCTCTACCCGTGGAAAAGCAGATCGCCATCATCTTCGCCGGTACGGGCGGCTACCTTGACGACCTGCCGATCAACCAGTGCCTGCCCTTTGAACAGGCCCTCTACGAGTTTATGGATACTTCCTATCCGTCGGTCGGAAAGCAGATCGTGGAGAAGAAAGAAATCACGGACTCCCTGCGCGCGGAAATGCGCAAAATGCTCGACGAATTCAAAGTGAAGTTCGTGGCGGAAAGCAAGGCGAAAGCTTAAGGCAGGTGTCAGGTGTCAGGTGCCAGGGAAAGAATGGCATCTTGCAACCGGGCGCTTGTTTCCTGACACCTGATACCTGGCACCTGGCACCTAACTATGGCAGCACTACTTGATATTCGACGCCGTATCCGCTCGGTAAAGAGCACGCAGCAAATTACCCGGGCGATGAAAATGGTGGCCGCCGCGCGTTTGCGGCGTGCCCAGGACCGGATCTTCAACGCGCGGCCCTATGCCAATCAGATGATGGCGCTGCTCTCCAGCGTTGCGGCGCGCACCGCCGACCGCTGCCATCCGCTGCTTCAGGAGCGGCCTATCAAGCGGCAACTTCTGGTACTGGTCACGGCTGACCGCGGCTTGTGCGGTGCTTTTAACACCAACCTGATTCGTACCGCCCAAATTTATCTGGAAGAGCACCAGGATCGGGACATTTCCATTATTACGGTCGGCCGCAAGGGCCGGGACTACTACGTCCGGCAGCCGGTGAAGGTGGTCGGCGAACACGTCAATATCTTTGGCCGTCTGGAATTCAGCCAGTCACAGCCGATTTCGCAGCGCATCATCGAGCTTTATACGGAAGAGAAAGTTGACTCGGTGGATTTTATCTACAACGAGTTCAAGTCCATCATGACCCAACGGGTAATGGTAGAGAGTTATCTTCCCATCAAGCCCATTGTCCCGGCAGCGGGTGAGTCGCTGATTGACTACATTTACGAGCAGCCGGCGCAGGAGATTTTCAACGCCCTGCTGCCGCGCTACGTGGAGATTGAAGTTTACCGCGCCCTGCTGGAATCGCAGGCGGCGGAGCTGGCAGCGCGCATGACCGCCATGGATGCGGCCACCAACAATGCCGCGGACATGATCGATTCCCTTACGCTGTACATGAACCGCATCCGTCAGGCGGCCATCACGCGAGAAATCATCGAAGTGGTCAGTGGTGCGGCGGCAACGTAAGAAAGTCGTCAGTTATCAGCTGTCAGTTATCAGTTAAAGATCAACCCACCGCGAAGAGTGAGTTGTTTGACTGAAGACTGAAAACTGACGACTGACAACTGTTCTCCAGAAAGGATTTACGATGTCAGAGCAGAACGTTGGCAAAGTGGTGGAAGTCATCGGGCCGGTGGTGGTGGTGGCGTTTGAAGGCGGCCATCTCCCCGCCATTTACAACGCCGTGCGGATCACTTCCCAGGGCTTCGAGGTCCCAACCCCCATCGACGTCATTGCCGAGGTCCAACAACATCTGGGCGAAGGCCGCGTCAAGTGCGTGTCAATGCAGCCCACGGATGGAATGGTGCGCGGCATGGTCGCGGAAGACCAGGGTGGCCCCATCACGGTGCCGGTGGGCAAGGGCACGCTTGGACGCGTGATGAATGTCATCGGCGAGCCCGTGGATAAGCTGGGCCCCATGGCCACCGAGGTCCGCTGGCCCATTCATCGCCATGCACCCAGCCTGGAGGAACAGAACACCAACCTGGAGGCTTTTGAGACCGGGGTCAAAGTGATCGACCTGCTCGAGCCTTATTTAAAAGGTGGCAAGACGGGACTGTTCGGCGGCGCGGGCGTGGGCAAGACGGTCATCGTTATGGAAATGATCCACAACGTGGCCATGAAGCACGGCGGCGTTTCAGTGTTCTCCGGAGTGGGTGAGCGCACGCGCGAAGGCAACGACCTTTGGCTCGAAATGCAGGAAGGCGGGGTAATGGTGGCGGGCGACCCCGAAAAATCCAAAGTCGCCCTGATCTACGGACAGATGACCGAGCCTCCCGGCGCGCGTCTACGCGTCGGCCTGACAGGCCTTACCGTGGCGGAGTATTTCCGCGACGTGGGCGGCCAGGACGTGCTGCTGTTTATCGACAACATTTTCCGATTTACGCAGGCGGGCTCGGAAGTTTCCGCGCTGCTAGGACGCATGCCCTCCGCCGTGGGCTACCAGCCCAACCTTTCGACGGAAATGGGCGAACTCCAGGAGCGCATTACTTCCACCAAGACCGGATCGATCACTTCCGTGCAGGCCATTTACGTGCCAGCCGATGACTTGACGGATCCCGCTCCGGCCACCACCTTTTCGCACTTGGACGCCACCACGGTGCTCAGCCGCGCACTGGTGGAGATCGGCATCTACCCTGCGGTGGATCCGCTGGCCTCCACATCGCGAGTGCTCGATCCGCGCATCGTGGGCCATGAGCATTATGACGTGGCACGCGCGGTAAAAGGCATCCTGCAAAAATACAAGGATCTGCAGGACATCATCGCCATCCTGGGCATGGACGAGCTTTCGGAAGAAGATAAGCTCACCGTGGGCCGGGCGCGCAAGATTCAGAAATTCCTTTCGCAACCCTTCTTTGTCACCAAGCAGTTCACCGGCATGGACGGGCGTTACGTGAAGCTGGAAGACACCATCAAGGCCTTCCGGGAACTCGTGGATGGCAAGCACGACGCCCTTCCCGAACAGGCGTTCTATATGGTGGGCACCATCGAAGAAGCATTGGAGAAAGCCGAGAAGATGAAGAAGGAAGGCAAATAGGAATCGGGAGATCTGATGATCGGGTGATCGGATGAGCAGGGAGCCCCCAATCGGGCGTTGGTTTCTTATTCATCCGATCATCCGACCACCAGATCACCCGATAGAGCAACAGCTATGGCAGACATTACTCTTCCCACTGAAATACATCTCGATATCGTGACCCCTGACCGTTTGGTGGCGCATGATGCGGTGACCGCCGTGACGATTCCGGGAAAGAACGGCGCTTTGGGAATCCTTCCCGGGCATGCTCCCCTGCTGACGGAACTCGCCTCCGGGGCGATGGAGTACACCTCCGGCACTGCCAAACATACCCTGTGCGTAAACTGGGGATTCGCCGAAGTCCTGGGCGACCGCGTCATCGTGCTCGCGCAATCGGCCGAACGCGCGGAGGAGATCGACGTGGAGCGCGCGGAGAAAGCTAAACTCCGCGCCGAGGATCGCTTAAAGCGATTCGATGACCTGCAAGTTGATAGGGAACGCGCCCGCATAGCCTTGATCCGCGCCATGGCTCGACTGGAAACCGCCCACAAGCTCCGCGGGTAATCCTGCCAACCATCCGTCCGCGTCACTCGGTTCACCCCACATCCAATTTGTTGTAAAATCCCGGTGAGACTACACGCCGGCTCGGGCTCGCTGGTGAGATGAAAAGAGTGTCGGCTGCCGGCAACCAACTCATCTTTATCGACACTTCCCAACACGAAAGGCTCACCTTGAACCTTACCATCCGTATGTATTCGACCTCGTGGTGCTCCGATTGCCGGGAAGCCAGAGCGTTTTTGCGTGAACGCCACTTGCCTTTTGAGGAGATCGATATCGATGAGAACCCCGAGGCGGCTGAGTTCGTCCAGAGTGTGAATAATGGCAAGCGCAAAGTACCGACATTCGATGTCGGCGGACGTATGTTCCACTGTTCGCCGTATGATGCTGAGAAGCTGGCCCGTGAATTGGGGGTTTAGTTGCGATATTGCTCATTGATGGATTTCAGGAAATCAGGTGGTAATTGCTTAATGGGCAGCCCCCTCACCTATCTCCGATTGATGGAGTCCAGCAGATTCCCCCAAGGGGGGCGAGGGGCAGGAATTTCCTCGATCTCCGCTGGAATCAGGTTGGCTCGACCGCCCGTGTGAAAATGACCCCCAGCTTCCCCGCATAGCAGCGCTTGTGCTGCACCTTATCCCCAACATGAGGCAATCTGTTTTGGACACAAGTGTTGTCCTGTAGCCCACGGCCAGCCGTGGGAAAGAACGTGACCGAAGTCGTGATGAGCCCCGGACCCGACGAAGGCAACACATTCCTGGAACTCCAAAGTCCGGGCAAATCGTTGCAGATTCAAGTCTTGGATTTCTTCCCAACTCTCACACTTGGGTAAAGCGAGGTTGCCAGACCTGACGCTGTGCGGCGCCACATAATGCCAGTACTTCGGGAGCATAAATGACATTATATCCATGGGCACGGATAGTGTCATTAAGATATCTTGACAATTTGTCGCTTATTGGCGTAAGGTTTGTTGCCTGTATCCCAAGGCAAACTGAAAATCCCCTTTGGAGGGCCTCTTGGACCAAATGGGAAAAACCTGCGTGATCCAGGGAACCGTGACGGGGCGCGACGGCAAAGCTCGTTGCTCAGCGGTCTCATCGAATACGGCATTACAGACTCACTACCAACTCGCTGGTTTTAATCGAACAAGAAGTTTCTCCTGGTTTACGCCACCAGGGGACCAGAACGATAAGTATTGGCGTTAACACCTATAAAACTAACTATTGACTTTGTTTTTGGTTGGATGCTAGATTCGCCGCTCAGGGCTGAACAGACAATTCAAAGCAATAATCGGTCGATCCTAGGTGGATGATGAGTCCTACGGATTTAGTCCGACTCTCCGAATTGATGTCACGGAGCTCCGGCCGTCCCGCGGTCGTGATAGCCTTGATCGACGGGCCTGTGGTACTGG
This sequence comes from Acidobacteriota bacterium, assembly GCA_031292775.1. GTDB lineage: Bacteria > Acidobacteriota > Terriglobia > UBA7540 > UBA7540 > Bog-366. The sequence goes on from JARLGN010000046.1 coordinate 9,404, forward strand.
ACCACCCCGACCTTGCCGGCTCGATCATTCGTGAAATCCCCGGAAAACTTAATGGAAAGTGCTCCCTGGCTGACAGTCTTGCCTGTGCGCACGGGACATTCGTGGCGGGCATGCTCTCTGCCCGGCGGGGCTCTGTGGCGCCGGCAATTTGTCCCGGATGCACGCTGCTGCTGCGTCCAATTTATGCGGAAGCGCTGAAGGGCAACGGACAAATGCCGGGCGCAACTTCGGAAGAA
>JARLGN010000402.1 GCA_031292775.1 Acidobacteriota bacterium
TCAGGCACACCTCCATTACCAATGCACGCAGGAATACACGATCGGCGGGGGACGAGATCCTGAGGAGATTGTACCACTCCCAGAACCAAGTGCAATCTCAAGGAGAATATCCATATTTCTTCCCCTTCGCGGGGGGCCACATATCTCATTACTCCTCCCAACAATCAGGAGTATGATGGCCCGGCACTGGGAGCCGCGTGGGAGCTTTCGGACAATTTTATTGATGCCGCGGGAGAGATTATGCGCAAGACGATTCCTTTGTTGGGCCTTCTACTCGTACTTCTTCTTATGGGAACCCTCCCCTTGGGAGGAGCTCAGTCCGGACCCCTGCAGTTGGCCTCGCCGGACGGCGCGGTTCAAATCACTTTCCATCTGGCGGCCGGTCAGGCTCCTGTCTACAGCGTGACATTCCATGGCAAGTCCGTGGTGGAAGATTCCCCGCTGTCTATTGAGTTCCGACAGGGGGGCGTGTGGGGAGCCGGCCAGGAAATCACTGCCGTGCATCGCGCGGCGCACGACGAAACCTATCCCATTGTTGCCGGCAAGTCGAACCAGGCGCGCGACCACTACAATCAGATGATTGTGGCGCTTTGTGAGACTGCTGCGCCCCACCGGAAGATCGAACTGCACTTCCGCGCCTATGATAATGGAGCCGCCTTTCGATATTTCATCCCGGACCAGGATCTACTCCGCCAGTTTGAAATCCTTTCTGAGCGTTCGCAGTTCCGGTTTCCCGCCAACTACACGTGCTGGGCGGCGCAGTATGGAAGCTTTACTACTTCGCAGGAAAAAGAATTCGACCGAATTTCCCTTGACCGAATTCAAGCCGGGGCGATTGTGGGCTTGCCGCTCACCATTGACTTGGGCGAGGGCACAACCGCGGCCGTGACGGAAGCCAATTTGCGGGATTACGCCGGCATGTACGTGGAAGGCGTTGCGGGGCAAACGCACACAATTGTTACCCGTCTATCGCCGCTGCCGGATGGAAGCGGCGTGGCCGTAAAGGCCAAAGCGCCCCACTACTCTCCCTGGCGCGTGTTGATGCTGGGACGTCGGCCGGGTGACCTGATTGAATCCAATATCGTGTTGAACCTTGCTGACCCGTGCGCGCTCAGTGATACCAGTTGGATCATTCCCGGCAAATGCATATTCCCCTGGTGGGCAGGCTTCAAGGCAAAGCCACCCGTGCCCAGCTCCATGACCACCGAAAACCAGAAGTACTACATCGACTTTGCGCAGGAGATTCACGCCCGCTACATTGAGTTCGAGCCGCCCTGGTACGGGCCGGAAGTGCAAGCCGTCAGGAATCCGGAATCGCTGGACATCACCAAGGCCATCCCCGAACTTGATATGCCGGAAATCAACGCTTACGCCCGCCAGCATGGAGTGGGGTTGATCATCTGGATGATGTGGCAAAATCTGCGCCGTCAGATGGACGAGGCGTTGCCTCTTTATGAAAAGTGGGGGGCCAAGGGAATCAAGTGCGACTACATGGACAGCGACGATCAAACCATGGTGAATTTTTATGAGGAAGTCGCCCAAAAGTGTGCGCAACACCACCTGATCATTGACTTCCACGGGGCGTACAAACCCACCGGCCTGCGCCGGACTTACCCCAACCTCATCACGCGCGAAGGGGTGATGGGGGCTGAATACAACCGCTCCACCCGCCGTGCCACGCCTTTGCACAACGTCACACTTCCCTTTACGCGGATGCTGGCGGGTCCCATGGATTACACGCCGGGGGGATTCCGCAACGTTACGGCGGAGCAATTCAAACCCGGCCGCATCGATACCATGGTGATGGGCACGCGGTGCCACCAGCTTGCCATGTACGTGGTTTACGAGAGCCCGCTGATGATGGTTTCCGACAGCCCGGAAGCGTACCGCGGCGCAATGGGTACGGATTTTATCCGTAATGTGCCGACCAGTTGGGACGAAACCCGCGTGCTGGCTGGCGAAATTGCTGAGTACGTGGTTATCGCGCGCCGGCTGGGCAAGGATTGGTATATCGGCGCCATGACCAATTGGACGCCGCGCCACCTGAGCATTCCCCTTGGAGCGCTGGGAAATGGCACTTGGGAAGCCGATGTCTACCACGACGGCCCTGATGCGGCACACACTCCTACGGACATCGCTCACGCGCAGATGACCGTGCAATCAAGCCGTCCCTTGAAGATAGATTTGGCCCCCGGCGGCGGTTGGGCGGCTCACTTGAAGCCGGCAAAGTAGAGTTTCGTGTCATCTCTCGACCCCGAGTCCCGAGTCGCCACCCACGCGCGAAAGATTTCGGCCACAGTCCACGCTTGCGCAAAACATCCTTGTGGGGCAAAGGGCGGGTTGCCGTCGAAAATTTCGCTCGCGGTGCCCAGGCCGTGAATCTTCAGGTGGTTCTCGAATGGTGCGAGGAATGAAGCAGCTTGTTCGGCATCACGCGTGACGCGCAGGAAGGCGTGAATGAAGGGGCCGATCAGCCAACCCCAAACCGTCCCCTGATGATACGCGCTGTCACGTTGGCGGGCATCGCCGCTATAGTGGCCGCGATATTGGGGATTCCCAGGTGCAAGGCTGCGCAATCCGAAAGACGTCAGGAGTTCACGGGCACAAATATCCACGACCGCGCGCTGCTGCTCGGCTGTTAGCGGGCTCTCCTCCAGCGCCACGGCGAAAATTTGATTAGGCCGCAACGCCACATCGTTTCCTCCCGGCCCGTCGATCACGTCGAAGCAACAGTTTGCATCATGGTTCCAGAATCGTTGGAATCCCTGGCGGGCCTTTGCGGCAAGCTCCTTATACGGCGCGGCGGAACTTCCCAGTGCGTCCGCCAATTTCGCCTGGGTCGCGAGTGCGTTCAGCCAGAGCGCGTTGATCTCCACAGGTTTGCCCACCCGCGGCGTCACCACCCTATCGCCCACCCTGGCGTCCATCCACGTAAGTTGCACACCGGGTTCGCCCGCGTAAACCAGGCCGTCGGCGGGGTCTACGTGGATGTTGTACCTCATTCCGTGCGTGTACCCATCGATGATCTGAGACATTGCGGGGAAAATTTCGCGCACCAGGGAAAGATCGTGGGTGGCGGCGTAATACTGACGCACCGCTTCGAAGAGCCAAAGCGCCGCGTCCACCGTGTTGTACTCGGGAGCTTCCCCCGCATCGGGAAAGCGATTGGGAAGCATCCCGTGATCGACGAACCGTGCGTAAGTGCGCAGCACACCCGCGGCAATTTCCGGCCGGCCGGTGGCCAGCAACAGTCCCGGCAGCGCGATCATGGTGTCGCGGCCCCAATCGGCAAACCATGGATACCCGGCAATAACGGACGAGCTTTCGGAAGCATTGGCCAAAGGCCGTGCGATAACAAACTGGTCGGCAGCAAGGATCAACTGCCGGATCCACGCGGGCCATTCCGTTATCTGGGGATGCGCCCTCTTGCACGATTGCAGTAGCGCCCGGTCGCGGGAGATTCGTGCTTCAAGCGCCGATGCCCCGTCCAGACTTGCGGCAGGTTCTGTGCTGGCGACGAGCGTCACGGACCGGCCAATTCCAAGTTCAGCGCGCAGTGTTGCAGCGTGCAGATGGTCTTCCTGGTGGTCGAGCCCACGCGCCGTTTCCGCCGCCAGTTCGTAATTCCGGTACCACGTGTGAGCCGGTTCAATCCGCGCTTCGGCGCTGCGAATGTAGAATGGCGCCGCTTCGGCAAAGGCTTGCACGCGCACGCCGCTTTCAACGGGTTGCACGTCCATGCGCCCTTCCCAGGAGTGCGTCAGGTTGTGGTAATCCCGAAAATTCACCAGAACTTTGGCGGAAAAATTCAGCGGTTGGGAGGCTCGCACCACGGTGTATTGCACATAGGTAGTGTTCGCGCCGTGCTCCATCCAGATGCGCTTTTCCAGCAAAGCGTCCCCGCAGGCGAACGTCCACACCGGAGTCGTGTCTTCCAGGCGAAATCGTTCGATATGCAGGTGCCCGCAGGGATCAATGGCGCCGCCTGCCCAACGGTTGGCGCCGAAGGCGTAAGTCTTGCTGCCGTAGTCCACGGCCTCATCAATTTTGGAAACCAGCAGAGTGCGATGCCAAGGGGGAGGGAGTGCGGCCACCAACAAGCCGTGGTAACGGCGTGTTAGCGTGCCAGCCAGGGTGCCGCAGGCAAATCCTCCGATGCCGTTCGTCACCAGCCACTCGCGCGCTTCCGCGGCAGCAAGATCACCGCAGATGTCGCGCCCAAAGTCGATGACGGGTGGGAGAGCTCGAGAAGCGCACATGCAATCAACCCAAGGAAATAGTTGTCTACAGTTTAGGAGCGCCCGGAGGTGTGCCCGCTGTGCGCGCGGCGCCGATTGCTTTCAATCGCGCCATCATGGTGCGCAGATCATGGCTGCCGCGCACCATTACAATCACGGTAATGATGGCGAAGGCCGACCCCGCTACGATAAAGTTTACCGTCCAGAAGTAATACCAAAAGCCCATGTGGCAACCTCATTCCCTTGCGCTTGCTCTGTGCGCGCGCGGATAACTCACCGGGCGGACCATCCCGGTAGCTTCATTCTCTCCATTTCGCGGGTGGAAGGCCAGAGATAAGAAGTGGGAACCTGGAGATTTATCGCCGGGCCGCTCGCTGCGGGACGATAGCTGGCGACTTGGGTAAGATGCAGGAGTTGAGCGACTGAGCACCAACCTACGACATCAGCCGTGCGTAGTTACCGGCAACAGATTCTACTGCCGCAATCCTACGTAGGCTTAGTGCGCTTCTATTGGTGGGCTGTTACCCGGGGATGTGGGTACGGTCTGAGAGATTCGGGGCGGAGCTTACCGATGCGGCCGTGGGGACCCACCACAAATGGGAGCGAGATGGCGTTCCAGTCGCGGTCGGCGTCCGGCGGTACGTTGAGAGCGGGATTGGGGAGCAGGGGGCGCCAGTTGCGGCCGTCGTCGGTGGAGATGTCGGTGCCGTTGGGGCCTACGGTGATCCAGGTTCTTGTGGGAGCGTCATAGGCAACAGAGCTGCGGTAACCATGAGGTGGGGTTTGGGCGGCAGACCAGTGCTGGCCGCCATCGGTGGTAAAGGCCGCAGTGCCGCGCGAATCTTCAGGCTTCAGGTAGTCACCCCCGACGGCTATCCCCTGTTCTACGCTTCGGAAGTTGAGGGAAAACATGCCGGCCGAGGGTGTGGCGTGGTTAATGGGCGCTTGCGCATTACGGAAATCCATCCACGGCTGGCCGCACTCCCCCGAGACCGGATCCCTGGCCCCAGCACAAACCGCGCTCCGAAAAAGGGAATCCGGAGGCGCCGCGGTTCCATAAAGGCGGCGGGAGGCAACACGCGCTGAGCTGGTGCCAAACCAAAACCAGCCTCCGCGAGAGGCGATTATGGAGTTGCTCGCGGCGAAGGCGGATTCGTCGCCGGTTGCGTGGAGACCGTTTCCCGGGTGTCGCGGAACAACGTCGGGAGCGCTTACCGGTCCCCAGGTGATGCCACCGTCTGCCGTCACGCGAAGGCGAAAGTCATAAGGGTACTCAACGGGAGTCTTCATGCTCAGCGGCGTGGGGTCGCCGAAGAGTAAACCATGCTGCGAGTCGGGAAACAGGATTGCATCGAAGAATCCGTCGGGCGCGTAAGGGTTTGACAAAACCAGTTTCCAGGTGTGGCAGCCATCGGTGGTTTTGTAGAGACGGGAGAGGTCGCCTTTGCCGGATGACATGACGATGGCGGTATTGGCGTCGAACGCCTGGATGCCGCGGAAGTCGAGGTGATCGGCTCCGCCGGGAATGGCGCACGTGTGCCAAAGGTGGCCGCCATCTAAGGTACGCAGCACGATGCCGTGGTTTCCAGAGGCCCAGGCGACCCCGCCACCTACTGAGTGGATGCCACGCAAATCGGCGGTGGTGTTGGACTCCTGGATCACCCATTGGGAATGGGCAGCATTGGCGAACCCGGTCAAGAATATGAGGAGTGTCAGAAAGCGCATGCGAAGCATTCTAGTGCGAGTCCGTCCCATGTGCCATCGCTGCCTCTTGGAATCCATTTGGTTGTGCAGTAGCAGCGTCTGAGTGCATTTGCAAGAGTTTGCCAACTGGACAGTGTGGATTTTCAACTTGTATTCCTCAATTCTGCTCTATAGTCTTTGGGCCAACCATCGTCCGCCCGGCAAGCGCGTGGCAGGAACCGCGCCACAGCTTGCGGGTATGTCTATCCGCCGAGGAGCCCGTGATGCGCAGAAGGAATTTTCTGGCTGCCACTCTTTCCCCCCTTGTCTCCAATGGAGTCTCCGCGTGGGCAAGTGAACCTGATGCGCAGACGGTCACACCCCAACAGGGAGTCAAACTCCATGACATCTATCTCGAAGGGAACGGGAAGGATTCCGCGGAATCCTTGGCGGCTGGAGAGTTAGCACAATTCCTGGGCCGTCTCACTTCGGATCACTCCGAAGCCATGAGCTCGTCGCCATTTAATCCGAATGCCGACTCAATCGCCGCACATTTCCTTGTCGGCCGGACCCCCGCCACAGAAGAACTGATTTCCCAAGGCAAGCTTGAAGACCCCGCTCACCGGAATCCGGAAGCCTACGTCGTTCGCGCTATTAACGCGGGCGGGAAGACCAAAGTGGTGTTTCTGGGTGGAACGGGCATTGCCACCCTTTACGCGGTATATCACTACCTGGAGAAGTATTGCGGTTGTGGATTCTACTGGGATGGCGACCACGTGCCGCGCCGCGAGACCTTGCCCGCCCAGGGCGTCAATATCACCGCCGAACCTTACTTCCGCGAGCGCATGTGCATGAACCTGACCCATTATTGGTACACCGCTCCCTGGTGGGAATGGCAGGA
>JARLGN010000403.1 GCA_031292775.1 Acidobacteriota bacterium
GATTTTCTGGAGTTTTATGCCCGGGCCGTGCAGCGTGTTGCGGGCCAGCAGCCGCTGCCTCCGCTGCCGGGAGAGAAGGGTCACCTGCGCTACCTTCCGCTGGGCGTGGGCATTGTGATCCCACCGTGGAACTTCCCCCTGGCGATTCTGGTGGGAATGACGGCGGCTTCCATCGTAACCGGCAACACCGTCGTGCTGAAGCCTTCGAGTGACGCTCCGGCCATCGCCTACAAATTCTTTGAGGCACTGGAGGAAGCGGGCTTGCCGCCGGGGGTGGTGAATTTTCTGCCGGGTCCTGGCGGCGTGGTGGGAGACACCCTGGTTGGGCATCCCCGCACCCGCTTCGTGGCGTTCACGGGGTCCAGGGACGTTGGGTTGCACATTAACGAATTGGCGGCCAGGACGGCGCCGGGTCAAGTCTGGGTAAAGCGCGTGATTGCGGAAATGGGCGGCAAGGACTCCATTGTGGTGGATGCCGATAGCGACCTGGATGACGCCGTCGAGGGCGTGGTTGTCTCGGCCTTCGGATATCAGGGCCAAAAGTGTTCCGCCTGCTCGCGGGCGATTGTGGTGGATGCCGTCTACGACGATTTTGTGCAAAAGCTCCAGAAGCGTGTGGAGCAGATTACTGTCGGTCCGGCTGAGCGGGTGGAAAACTATATGGGACCCGTGATCAATGCCAAGGCCAAGAAATCGATTTTGCAGTACATCGAAGTGGGAAAGGCCGAGGGCCGTCTGATTGCCGGTGGCGGTGAAGCTGCCGGCGCGGGGCACTTTATCCAACCGACGGTGATTGCGGATGTTCCCCCCACTGCGCGCATCGCCCAGGAGGAGATTTTTGGCCCGGTCCTGGCGGTGATCCGGGCCGGGAATTTTGATAACGCCCTGGCCATCGCCAACAATACTGAGTATGGATTGACGGGCTCCGTTTATACCCAGGACCGGCGCAAACTGGAAAAAGCCGCGGAAGAATTCTTTGTCGGGAACCTTTACCTGAACCGGAAATGCACGGGAGCGATGGTGGGCGCGCATCCATTCGGAGGCTTTAACATGTCAGGGACAGATTCCAAGGCGGGAGGGAACGATTATCTGTTGCTCTTTACCCAGGCCAAAGCCATCGCCGAAAGAATGTCGTTTTGAGATGTTTATAAAGTTGTGTGGGTTATTGCTTGCTAGTTGTTTTCGCGAAAACATATAATCACCTCGCCACCCTCCTGCTTGCATTCTTGTTGGTTTTCGTATATTGATGAAGCAGGGGTGGACCCAATCTTAATTAGTAATATTCAAGGCGCTTTCCAAGGCGCTTTCGCTTCGGAGTGCAGGGCATGAATAAGCCGCCGAATGTCGAACAAGTCGGCCCGCAGGCGCGTATTCAGGCGGAACTCTTGCGGCTGGAGACACAGAAGCGGGAATTCTGGGTCCTCATCATCTTTGCGGGATTGGTTCTAATCCTTGGATTTTTGACGTTCTTCTTTCCTCACCGGTTTTGGTATGACGGCGGCCTTCACATCAACCTCTCCCCACAAGTCCTTTTCGTCATCATGGTTGCCACTGTTTTGGCCTCGCTGTTCTACGTGCGCCGCGATATCGAGGTTCGAGGGCTGCGGCTGGTAAATCTTTACCAGTACATGACCTCGCAGGAGAAGCAGGCCAACAGCATGATCGATGCGGTGACCAACGTTTTCACCCGCGGCTTCCTGCGCGACCTTCTGGAGGGCGAAATTTCGCGCGCGGAGCGGACGAACCGGCCATTGGCGCTCATCATGTGCGACCTGAACAACTTTAAGCAGGTCAATGATCGCTACGGCCACCTGATGGGCGACTATGTGTTGTCCCAGATTGCCACCATTTTAAAGTCCTGCGTGCGCGGCTCCGATTGTGTGGTCCGGTATGGTGGCGATGAGTTCCTGGTTCTGCTTCCTGAAACCGATCAGGCCGGAGGGGAGGTTGTCCGGCAGCGCGTGCATCAAAAGGTTGCCGAATGGGACTTGAGCAACCGCGTGGGCGACTTGCCGATTTCCGTAAGCCTGGGCTTGTACCTCCACGTTACCGGCCAAACGGCGGAAAAGGACGTGGCGGAAGTCGATGCCCGCATGTACGCGGAAAAACTAGCCGGCAAACGCGCCGCCCTATCCAATATATCCAACACCTCGTCCCTGCCGCAGTAAAGCTATAGAACCCTGCAAAAATTGTGAACGTTCTGGCGTGGCGTCGGCGACTTGCCGGCACCGGAAGATGCCGCCCGGGATGGCGGCGCCACAAGTCGAGTCGCGTAAGCTGATGAGTTAGCCGGGGAAGAGGTCGCACCCCGGTGCACGGGTTGGCCAAGGGTGATGCTTCCATTATATCGAACACCGGCAGGAGTGCCTGTGGCACTGAAGCCAGAACCGGCCACGGATAGGACGCGGTGACAGAGACGCTGCCCGAGTTCGTGGGGCGCATACATAAAAGGCAATGTATGCGCCACCCGCGATTTGGTGCGAACCAAGCAAACGGGGGAGTGAATCGCAGGGATGGGCTCACCCAGCGCCAGCCCACCGTTCTATTTAATGGGCTACAGTGTAGGCCTGTATTGTTCTCGACAAATGCCGGTCCGAGGCGCAGACTAGCCTATTAGTCCGGCGGGGCAGTACGGAGCGAAATGCCGCGCACTTTCCAGATAGGTTGAATGAGAGCCAACCACCAACCACCAACC
>JARLGN010000404.1 GCA_031292775.1 Acidobacteriota bacterium
ATTGTTGAACGTGATGTGCAGGTGCAGGGGCTGAAAAATGAACTACGCCTCCTGGTACCGAAGAAAGCCATGGCGGAACTTCTCCGCTTACTTGCCGAGGTGGAAGAAGAAACGCTGGTTGATATCTCCAAGGACGAAAGCCATCTTTTCTTCCAAATTGGGGCCCGCGTTTTGATCTCCCGGATGCTGACGGGACAATTCCCCAACTATGAGGCTGTCCTGCCCCGCGACAATACCAAGATTGTCGAGATGGATAAGGAAAAGACGGCCGCCGCAATTCGCCGCGTGGCGCTGCTGGCCGATGAGCGCTCCCACGCCATCCGCATGCAGGTGGAAAAAGACCGTATCGAAGTTTTCTCTTCCAGCGGCGAGTATGGTGAGGCGCATGAAGTGCTCGACGCGACCTACGACAAAGATTCGATGCAGATTGGGTTTAATTACCAGTACCTCCTCGACTTTTTAAGTGTGGTTGGGGATGGGGGAAAGATCCGTTTGGAATTGAAAGATGAGCAGAGTGCCGGGCAGTTGCGGCCGGCTGAGCAGGATGCTTACCGGTATCGGTATGTGGTGATGCCGATGCGCATCTGAGAAAGACGATCAGTAAGTTGGCCTTTCAACGGCCCGTGAGCTAAGGCAAGAGGGATCTGTCACACTGAAACTGCCCTACCCGTCGCTTTTTAGTTGCCGCGCCATCGGCCGCCAGGGAGGTTTCTTCTCTGTCGGCTTTCTTGTTTAGCCATGAATCAGCCAGGAGGTTGTGCAGCCACGTGAGTAAGCCTAAAGAGCCAGAGGGCAATAACAACCAGTCCTATGATGCCAATAGCATCAAGGTTCTGGGCGGTCTGGAAGCGGTTCGGAAGCGGCCGGCGATGTACATTGGTTCGACCGGGCTCGTCGGATTGCACCATCTTGTTTGGGAGGTGGTGGACAATGCGGTGGACGAAGCCCTTGCGGGTTACTGCGATCTTGTGATCGTGGTCGTCCATGGCGATAACTCGGTTACCGTCATCGACAATGGCCGCGGCATTCCCGTGGATATGCACAAAGAGGAAGGCCGCTCCGCCGCGGAAGTGGTGATGACCGTCCTGCACGCGGGGGGCAAGTTCGATTCCAAAAGCTATAAGGTCTCCGGGGGATTGCACGGCGTGGGTGTTTCGGTGGTCAACGCCCTTGCCGAGGTGCTGGAACTCGAGATCTGGCGTGACGGCTACACGTGGGAGCAGTCGTACGAGCGAGGCAAACCGCTTGCTGATATCAAGCGCGCCGGCAAGACGGAAAAAAGGGGCACGAAGATTACTTTTCTGCCGGACCGCGAGATATTTGAGTCCATCGAATTCAACTTTGATACGTTGTCCCAACGCTTGCGCGAAATATCTTTCCTGAATAAAGGTTTGACCGTCCGCCTCAAGGATGAGCGCAGCAACAAACAGAGTGAGTTTCATTACAATGGCGGCATCGCCGAATTTATCAAGCACCTCAACAAAAATAAGAATGTGCTTCACGCCACGCCGGTTTACGCGGAAAGCGACCGCGATGACATTCACATGGAGTTCGCGCTCCAGTACAACGACGCTTACGCGGAGAACGTGTTTTCCTTTGCCAACAACATCAATACCGTTGACGGCGGCACACACCTTTCCGGCTTCCGCTCCGCGTTGACACGGGCCATCAATCAGTTTGGGCAGAACCAGGGCCTGTTCAAGGACGTGAAAGAGAACCTCCAGGGCGAGGACGTGCGCGAAGGTTTGGTGGCCGTGGTCAGCGTAAAGTTGCCGCAGCCGCAGTTTGAGGGACAGACCAAGGGAAAACTCAACAGCGATATCCAAAGCACCATGGCCAGCTTCGTCTACGAGAAGCTGATGGAGAGTTTTGAAAAGAATCCCACGGTGGGCCGCAAGATTTGCGCCAAAGCTGTGGATGCCTCTCGCGCCCGCGAGGCGGCGCGCAAAGCCCGTGAACTCACGCGCCGCAAGGGGGCGCTGGATTCCGGCGGGTTGCCCGGAAAGCTTGCCGATTGCCAGGAGCGCGATCCGGAGCGTTGCGAACTATTTCTGGTGGAGGGCGAATCGGCCGGAGGCTCCGCCAAACAGGGCCGCGACCGCCGCTACCAGGCCATTCTGCCGCTACGTGGAAAAATCCTGAACGTGGAGAAGGCCCGCTTTGACAAGATGCTGGGCCACGAAGAAATTCGCTGCCTGATCACGGCGCTGGGAACCGGCATCGGCAAGGATGACTTCGACCTCGCAAAGCTTCGCTACTCCAAGGTCATTATCATGACCGACGCGGACGTGGACGGTGCGCACATCCGTACGCTTTTGCTCACTTTCTTTTACCGCCAGATGCCGCAATTGGTGGAGCGCGGCAATATTTACATCGCGCAACCGCCGCTCTACCTGATTAGAAAGGGTAAGAAAATACAATACATTCACGACGAGAAGGAGTTCCGCCGCGAAGTTTTGCGCCGCGCCACCGAGGATCACGCCGTGCAATTCGGCGAGGGCGGCAAGAAGAAGCTGGAAGGCGGCGAACTGACCAATTTCCTGATGGCTTTTGGCGAATATATCGAGCTGTACACCAAGCTGGAAAAGCGTATTGGCGATGGGCGCCCCATTGACGCTCTTTTGCGTGCCGAGCTTTCCAAGAAAGCCGAACTCGACAATCAGGAGAAGCTGGAAAAGGTGGCCAAGGACCTGCGGGCGGAAGGCTTCAAAACCAGCATCAATCTGGACGAGGAGCACAGCATCCATTTCCTGGTGTTCCATAGTGAAACGATGCCGGAACGCACAATTGACTGGGAATTGCTCTCCAGCCCGGAGTACCGCCGGCTTTACGATCTGCACAAACGCGTTCATGAATATGACCAGCCGCCCTTCATCATCACCTCGAATGGCAACACGTTGACTATCGAGGATCGCAAGGAACTGGTGGATCACGTCATGGCAGTGGGGAAGAAGACGTTCAGCGTGCAGCGCTTCAAGGGGTTGGGCGAAATGAACCCCAACCAGTTGTGGGAAACCACCATGGATGCCGATCAGCGCACGATGTTGCAGGTGAAGGTGGAAGACCAGGTGGAAGCCGATTCCATCTTTACCGTGCTCATGGGCGACGTCGTAGAGCCCCGCCGCCAGTTTATTGAAGATAATGCGCTCGACGTTAAGAACCTGGATATTTAAGTTGGTCGCCGGGTGGCGCATACATTGATTTGTATGTATGCGGCCCAGGTCCCGACCGCACCGTAGTGACGCATACATAAAAAGCAATGTATGCGCCACCCCGGGCGCTGCCGGCAAGACCCCACGATTGATTGCAGATTCACAAAACCCCTCATCCGGCCTCGTCCCTCAGCCACCTTCTCCCCAAGGGAGAAGGCACGGAATCACGCTTTCGAATCGGCTCCAATGTTGCGACCACAGTGCCATTTCCTACCGGTAGGAAAACATAACCTAAAATCGACCTGATTTCTCCATTGGTCGGGCATTGTGTCCAGCTATAACTAGCCTATGGATACCAAGGTGCAACAAATCCAGCGGAGTATTGTCTCGTCGGGTGGAATTACGCACGTGGGGGGTGTTGTGGGCTAGCGGATCTGGGCTAAGGAAAAATCGTCCCCCAATGCGATGACCACGCACGATGCCCCACCCATCAACCACCATGCTCTATCCACTAGCCACTTACCACTAGCCACTATGCACTAACCACTTCACTTTCGGAGGCTCCATGTCACTCGTCAAGAAACCCAGCATGACTGAACAGAAAATTGCCGCCAACCGCAGCAATGGGAGTCAATCCCAGGGGCCGGCGACAGAGGAGGGGATGCAGCACAGCGCCACCGCACGCCTGCGCCATGGCCTTTATGCGAAGGCGCAAGAAAGCGCTTTGCCGGGTCTGGGCGAGGACCCGGCCCGCTTTGAAGAATTGCTCGCCGGTCTTTGCGAG
>JARLGN010000405.1 GCA_031292775.1 Acidobacteriota bacterium
AATTGGATCGGGATTTAATCATGATGGGTACAGGCAGCGACAAAGGCGGCGTCGAGCCGCCGCACTCCAAGGCGCTTCGCGCACTCAGCTTGCATGCGGTGCCTATTCCCTTGGCGCCTCTACGACTTCTGATCACGGGTTTGGTTGCGGCCCGGCCGCGCTGCGCTGCCATCCTCGCGCCAGCAATGCAAGGCCTCCAGAAGCTCCTATGTTGGATGAGATTCCCGCTGCAACATCACCCCGGATGGTGTGGGCTGTTGCCACTCGCATGTACGCCCGGCCAGTTGTGTTTCCAGCAGACTATCCAATCGTACCGGCGTTGGGGATGGCGCTGAGTTTTGACGTTTCTGCTTCAGGCCGCCTTGGTTCCACACTCCGGACAGAATTTGGCGGTGGGAGCCAGCTTCGCGCCACAGTCCGTGCAGTGTCTCTCTCGCGGGACAGGCGTGCCGCACTCGGGGCAGAATTTCGCCCCGGCTTTGAGTTCGCCGCCGCATTGCGCGCACTTGATTGCCGCCGGAGCGGGGACAGCGGATGCGGGTGCGGTGGCAGGGGTTGCCGATGGTGGCGTTGCTCCTCTGCCTGCCGGCGCTTCTTGCCCGCCCCCTACAGCGCCGAAGATGCCACCCAGCAAATTGCCCAGGCCGCCCTGTGACAAAAACTGCTGCGCTTTGGCCATCTCCTGCTGCTTTTTCAGTTGCTCTTCCTGCTGCTTTTGGAGCTTGCGCTGTTCGTACTCGGGATCCATGCGCGCGATCTTGACGTCTGCCAGGCGTGCCTTCACGGTGCGCAACGCGTCCTTGGCCTGCTCCTCGATTCCCCGCAGATACTCGCACAACTCCGCATCCTGCTCGGCAGCCAGGCTCTTTGAGGCATTGGTCAGAATTGCCTCGCATCGCCTTTGAAACTGCGCCAACTGTTCAGCGTCGTCAGACCTTTCGGCTTTAGAAACGATTTCACTCAACTCATCCTGTAGTGACATGACCGCCCTCCATCTTTCGCTTCTTGCACGCAACTTCCCGCGCACCGCATAGCGGATTTATACGACCTATCGTGCGACACAGACTAACACAGTTGGCGCAAGCGGACAAAGCAACGCAGGTACGCAATGCCAACAGAGGTGGACGTTCAGCATCAGTCTGCCAGGGGCATGCGGGCATCGGACACTTGTGTCCAAAACAGACCGCGTCAGGTTGGGAATGAGGTGCAGCACAAGCGCTCGTTATGCGGGGAAGGTGGGGCTCTTTCGCACGTTGGCGGTCAAGCCAACCTGTTTCCAATGGAGATAAAAGCAATGTAGGTCCCTCGCCCCCTTGGGGGAGAGGGTGGACCGCAGGCTGCTCCGGTTCTCAAGAATCGCCAATCACCAACCGCAAATCACAAGTGGCCTGATGGCCAAGACCCGACGCATGGACGTGCAAGTATTCTTTCCAGTCGAACACTTAAATCAGCCCCAAAGAAACCGTGGGCTGGTAATCGGTAGAGGATAAACCCTTGGCGAAGACCAAACGGCCCGCATTGCCACTGTGCAATTCCAATCGCCACATGAAGTTTGGATGCACGAACTTCGCAAAGGTTCCCGTTATTCCGTTACGGTTTTTTCTCCACGATATTGCTGCCAAAAATGAATCCTATTTCGCCAACAGCCCGGACCTGGTTGTTGTTCAGGCCGGCGGGACCGAACGTGTCCCCGGGCGTCATGTTGCTCGCATGGACCAGGGAAATATCGCCGCGAACGAAGAAGCCTCCATATTGGAAGGTGGGTGTGCCTGTGACCGACGTTCCCGCGCTACCCGGACCGAACCCCAACAAGTTGACAGAATTCTGGGCGGCGGTTCCCGTGCTGGAGATGTATTCCGCGCGCCCCGCCATCGAGAACCCGTGTTTGAAGGCGTGACTCAGCAAGATTGCCTCGCCTTGCGTCGACGCCCCGTTGGTAATGCCAATCTGCACGTTGGTCGGCACATTGGTGTACTGGAAGTAGGGCTGAATGATCCACGGCCCCTTCGTGTACGTATAGATGACGTTGAAAATACTGCTGTTGTTTTGCACCGGAGTGGCCAGAGTCTGAAACGCTGTCTTATCGAAGTTTCCACCTCCCACAAATGCCAGGGCGTGCGGTCCCTTGGTGACGGTCAAGGAACCTGTCAGCCACGTGTAGCGGTTGGAATAGAAGCCGTCGTTCAAACTTACCGAGGCGGCAATGTATTTGCCGATTGCCTGGTTAATCTGGACTCCGCGGCTGACGGCATTTTCCTGGTTCCACAAAAGGCCGCGCTCCACGTTCATGTTTTCGAAGGTGAAGGTGTACTCGGCGCCGATCAGCGTGGGTAACTGGCCGATGAGAATGGACGTGGTCTTATTCGGCACCAGCTTCAAAAAGGCAACAGGGAGTGCGCCATAGAAGTTGGAGACCGTGTTGCCGGTGTTCATATAAGGCGTCGCCAGCGCCGGCATGGTGTAGGCGCCCGCCTGCAAGTAAAACTGAAACCAGCCGTCGGTCTTTTGAATCCAAACCTGCCCGTTGCCCAGAGTCGCGTTGGTGGACTTATCACCGGGAACGGAGTTGTCCTGTCCCGTGGCAAAGCCGCTGACAATACCGTTCACGGCGATCTTGCCAAAAGGCCCGCCGTCGAAGAGGAAGGGAGGTGCTCCCGCCAGCGGTCCGGTTATGGCGGGAGTTGGCAGCGGTGCTGGTGCGGCGGGCGCGGCGGCAGCAGCAGGGGCCGCGGGCTCGGCTGGTTTTGCCTGGTCAGGAGCCGGAGTGGTTTGGGCGTGACAAACCGAGGTCAACACCAGGCAAAGCACAATCGCCGCAAGGCTCTTGGCGAGGAACTTCATGGTCCTCCGTGTTTGGCAAGCGGCCGAAGACGTCGGTGCGTTTGGAATTGTGCAGGCCTCGGTGCCCAGATCCACGGTCATGGTCGGACGAACATTTTTCATCGATTCGATTGTCACTTTCTTCCCCCATCAGAGACGGGTAGGAGTCTCGCCTGCGAGATTTCCCAATCTCTGTGACGTGTGCGATGTGAACTGAGCCTAGTGGCTACCGGGAGAAAGCGTCAAAGTAATAGAATTTGTCTTGCCGATAAAAATTGCTTGGCCAAATGAATTTTCTGGCAGCGATAAAAATGGTTTTTATAGTTCGCAGAAGAACTGCTTGGTTCGGTGTTTTCGATCGCGCGAAACGCCCGTTTTTACAGGCTACGATGGGACTTGACGGGATGGGCGACCCGACCTTCCCTCTATTCCCTGCGGGCGGGGTGGCGTTCGGCGACGATGGTCACCTGCATGTCATGGGCGTGGCGGACAATTCGATGGATCAGGTTGCGCCCGATAAACCCCTCCCAGGGAGAATACTGGGGACGCACCATGAAAACCTGCGTGATGCTATGAAGCCGGGCGAAGTCCAGCAAAGTGGTGGCGATATCCTCGCCTTGCAGGACACGGGTTTCGATGTGCAGGTTGCGGGCGAAGTTGAGGTGGCGCTCCACGGCTTCCCGTTTGGCGGCGGGCAACGCGTTGAAATCCATTTCGGCATGGACGAATACCGCAAAACAATCGGCCTGGAGATAATCCGCCACTCTTCGGCCGCGGCGGATGAGAATTGCCGTGGAGGGATGCTCCGTGACATAGACGAGAATCCGGTCGGCGGGGCTGTCAAAATCGCTTCCCCCCGTGCTCGATACTTCCGCCGCCTGGGCCATGTCTTCGGAGGTGGATTCGGGCAATGCCACATGCCGGATTTCCACTTCGTGCGCGGTCTGCCGCAAGGCGATTTCGCGCAAGGCGACAAGCGTGGATTCCTTGAAGAAGTTTTGCAACGCGCGCTGGGCCTTCTCAGGAGGATACACCACGCCGCGCTCCAGACGGTTCATCAACGCGCGCGGGGTAAGGTCCACCATGACGACTTCATCGGCCTGTTTCATGACCCAGTCGGGAATCGTCTCGCGAACCCGCACGCCGGTCATGTCCTTGACCTGGTCGTTCAGGCTTTCGAGGTGCTGGATGTTCATGGTGGTCATGACGTCGATTCCAGCGTCCAACAATTCCAGGACGTTTTCCCAGCGTTTCAAATGCGTGGAACCCGGA
>JARLGN010000406.1 GCA_031292775.1 Acidobacteriota bacterium
CGGGAGGGGGAGGTTTTTTGAAATATAACCGCAATTTCGCCACGTTGTTGCGAAACTTCGATGGGGCGTGGTGTTTCTCGTGCACAAGCTTGGGTTACGTAAAGTGAGAAAAGACTCACGTCGAATAGTTTTGAGGGGGCCTGGATGCAACAGGTCGCAGTGAAGACGCAGAATCACACCGAACGCAGTCATCCCGATCCGGACTCTCCTATTGACATAATTTTGCTAAGCCACGCTTTTGAGCGGACGCCCGTACTGAAAGGACTTCTTGTCTACCTTTGGAAGCACAGGGAGGAAGAGTTTAGCGAGTATGCAATCGCCACCGACGCCCTGGGGAGGCGTCCTGATTTTGATCCCAAGGGCGACGCCACGGTTCGGGTGGAGATCTCGCGCTTGCGGCAACGGCTGAAGGAGTTCTACGAAACGGAAGGGGTCACGGCCCGGGTACGAGTGAGAATACCCATGGGGTCACATCACCTGGAAGTTTTCCACGCTGAAACGCCGGCGCTGGCTTCGGAAGGGGCAGACATTGGACTTCGATCAGGCCGGGGGATATGGTCGAGACTGCTGCTGGTAGTCGTGGGATGCTGCATCACGTTGGTAGTGGTTGCCGCATATCTTAAGCTCCAATCCACCCATAACAGACTTACTGCCGCTCCCACAAAGGTGGAGCCGCTCCCGCGTTTTTGGCAGTCTTTCCTTGCGAATGGCAAACCCTCGCATATCATCATACCCCGCCCCACTTTCTTTTCGTGGGGATCGGATTTGATCGTCCGCGACACCTATGTAAACGATTTTTCGATGTGGAAAAACTCGCCCAATCTGGCCGGTATGCAGAAAAGATTCGGATCCCCCAGCTTGATGCAAACGTATACCGTCGCTGACGACGCTTTTGGGGCTCTACGCCTGGTGTCCTTTCTTCAAGCGCACGCCATCTCCACCACCGCGACAACCAGTGAGGATGCATCTCCTGATCGGCAAGTAAGTGAAAACTTTGTTGCCCTCGGTACCTCAAAGACTCTTAACGAGTTCGACCAGAGTGTTGGATTAATTCCCTCGTTGGATTTCCGTCTGGCGCCTGGGGAAAGAAGTGTGGAGAACCTCCGGCCGGCAAAAGGGGAACCCCAGAAGTTCACGTACCGCTCAAATGCCGAGGCGATGACCACATGGCCCGGCATCCTTGCCGTGCTCCCCGGTAAAGGTCCCAACACTCACCTTATGATCCTCAAGGCAAGCCATACGCTGGGTATGGCGATCTTCCTGACCTCACCCGCGGGGTTGAACCAACTGGAGAAAATGTGGGAAGCTCATGGGTCCCCTCCCTACTTCGAAGCCGTTGTGAACATTGAGATGAGTGGGGATCAGTATTCCCAATCGTGGCCGGTGGCTTTGCACCCGTGGCAGGGACCTCGCTGAAGGGAAGCCAAAAGTATGAGAGCTTGCAGGCTCTCGCGCAAGCTTCCTTTCAAGTAGACCCGATATCATGTGGCATTAAGCAATTTGGGCCAACCGCCGTGTCTTATACCCTCCGCCAGGAACCAACCCGCCTTCGCCCCCAACGCACTTGATTTGGTGTTACAGGCCGACCGCCTGATACTACCTACTGAGGTATGCAAAATACGGTGACGGCTAAATCTTCGTAGCGCTGGCATCCTGCCGGCACCGGAAAATGCCGACAGGATGGCGGCCCCACGCTGAATCTGTCACTCTATTTTGCGTGCCTCACCAGGTTTCTCGAGCAATGCTATGATCTTGTCGGTATCGTAGACGCAGCCCCCCCAAACACCTCCGCTGGCTTGAACCAAAGCCGCCCATAACCGCGTGTCCTCGGGAAGCGAGGGATGCGGACGCAGGTCCGGGCGCGGTTCCCGCTGCGTCAGGCGGCGTGAACCTTCCTCGGCACTGAACCGTTCGTGAACGTCGCCAACAAGATTAACGGAGCCAGCCAGGTGCCTGCGGTCGATCACAATCTCGATCCGGTCGCCCTCCTGAACTTTACCGATCGCCCCGCCGGCAAGCGCCTCCGGGGAGATGTGGCCGATGCACGCTCCGGTGGAGACTCCGCTAAAACGCGCGTCGGTAAGAACCGCGACGTGCTTGCAATGCGGGAGTTGTTTGAGCGCCGAGGTAATCTGATAGATCTCCTGCATGCCCGCACCCGCCGGACCGCCACAGATCAGCACGATCACGTCGCCCTGCGCCACTTCCCCACTCTTGATCGCCTGAATCGCCGCAGCTTCGGTGGTAAAAACCCTGGCGGGACCAACATGCCGGTAGACATCGTTCTCATCAATGAGCGAAGGATCGATGGCCGTACTCTTAATAACAGAGCCCTCCGGCGCGAGATTCCCCACGGGGAAACAGACCGTTGAGCCGATACCTTTTGAACGGGCCTGATCGGGCGCCATAATCACGTCGTCCGGATCGATGCCGTCCTGCTCCTGCAGGCAGCGGCGTAATTCGCGGCGGCGAGCGCTGTCCTGCCACCAGTCCAGGGAGGCTCCAAGCGTTTCCCCGGAAACGGTCTTGACGCTGGTATCGAGAAGCCCGGCCCGCCGCAAATGCAACATCACCTCCGGTACGCCGCCGGCGAGGAAGACCTGGACCGTGGCAAAATTGCGCGGTCCATTGGGCAGGGCATCCACCAGGCGCGGGACCTGGCGATTCACCTCAGCCCAGTCGGATGCTATAGGCCGCTGCAATTTCGCCGCAAAGGCGATGGCTGGGACATGCAGCAGTAGGTTGGTAGAACCCCCAAACGCCGCATGGACAACCATGGCGTTTCGAACTGCGGACTGCGTCAATACGTCGGAGGTGCCAATCTGTAGCTGATGCAAGCGCAAGACCGCCCGGGCTGAGCGGCGCGCTGAGTCGAGCCAAATCGGCTGGCCGGAAGGTGCAAGCGCGGTGTGCGGCAGCGCGAGTCCCAATGCCTCCGCGACCACTTGGGCGGTCGCCGCGGTTCCGAGAAACTGGCATCCACCTCCGGGAGTGGCGCAGGTGCGGCAGCCAACCTCCTGGGCGTACTCCAGGCTGATCTGGTCCTGGGCAAAGCGCGCGCCGAGGGTTTGGACCTTGGCCGTATCCTCTCCCGATTCCGGCAGAAGCGTAACGCCGCCGGGGACGAGAATGGTGGGAGTTGCTCCGCAGGATGCCAGCGCCATCATCATCGCGGGAAGGCCCTTATCGCAGGTGGCAATGCCGATGACCCCTTTGCCGGTGGGCAGAGATCGTATCAGCCGGCGCAGTACGATGGCGGCATCATTGCGAAACGGAAGCGAGTCCAGCATCCCGGTGGTGCCCTGGGTGCGGCCGTCACACGGGTCGGTGCAGGCGCCGGCGAAGGGAATAGC
>JARLGN010000407.1 GCA_031292775.1 Acidobacteriota bacterium
GCAATACCGTAATTGCTCGTTTTTGCTACAAACATTTTGTGCCGTTCGTAAGGGAATCCCTGCGGGTGCGGAGGGCAGGCATGAGGCCTGCCCCTGCAAAGCCGATTTGGTCGTGGCTCCGCTGCCTTCTGCTCACTGCCTACTGTCCTACGGCCGGGTAAGGAACAGCGGCAGGCCAACCTTGCCCTCGTACTTCGGCAGGTAGCGCTGGGTGTCGTACATATTAGCCACGTCCACGCGGCGCGGACCCAGTTTAGGATCAGGGATGGGCTCCATGGCAAAACATCCCTTGTTGATTGCCGTCATCATGCCGTGCTCGCCTTTGGCGACGCAATCCATGGCCATGCTGGCGAACGTGGTGGCCACAAGTTTATCGATAAAGTCCGGGTTGCCGCTGCGCAGTTCGTAGGTAAGGTCGCTGACCACGGTCTCCTGCCCGCTCGCCTTCTTGATCTCGTCGCTTAAATCTTCGCCCACATTGGCCTTTTTGCGATGACCGAAGGCGTCGGCCTCGCCGTACTCACGAACCTGGTAGCCTTCCCATTCGGCGCCTTCTGACAGGACGACGATGGAATAATTGGTGGGATTCTCTTTCTTATCCTGAAGGAGCAAATCAATCATGTTCTTCAGATCGAACTTGTACTCGGGGATAGCACAACGGATGCCGGAAACATACGCCGTGTAAAGTGACGTGTAACCGGCGTCGCGGCCGAAAACACGGAACACGCCGATGCGCTCATGCGAGCCCACCGTGGTGCGCTGCCGGTCGATGGCGTCCATGGCGCGAGTGATGGCGGTGGAGAATCCGATGCAGTACTCGGTGTTTCGAACATCGTTGTCCATGGTCTTGGGAACAGCGATCACCTTCACGCCTTCCTTGTCCAGCCGCGCCGCGTAGCTCAACGTATCGTCGCCGCCAATCGCCACCAGGTAGTCGAGACCCAGCGTGCCGACGTTCTTCAATACCTGGCTGGTGATGTCATAGACCTGCGACGTCACACCCTTCTTGGTGAATTCCGCCTTGGGGAAGTCGCCGCCCCCGCAAACCGGCGGAAGCTTCTTCATCTTCTGCGGATTGGTGCGCGAGGTGTGCAGAAACGTCCCGCCGGTGCGATCGACGGTGCGAGTGTTCTCGCGGTCGAGCGGAAGGATGTAGTGCGCGCGGCTGGCCGGATCGTTCAAATCAACGTGCGTCAGACCTTCCCACCCGCGTCGAATGCCAACGACCTCACAGCCAGCGTCGCTGGCCCGGTAAACCACTGTCTTGATAACGGAATTCAAGCCGGGAACATCGCCGCCGCCAGTGAGAATCCCTATACGTTTTGCCGCCATGATTGCTCCTTCATGTAAGAGGTTATGTTTCCCCGGAGATATGAATGCAGATTCAGGGGAATCTAGAAGTTTACACCGTGGCGGGCCGTTTGGGAACCTTGACCGACGTAATGAGGCGCCCGCCATGATCACGTTGGCGAGGCGAAATCGGCTTGAAGTCCTCGCCCGCGTGTGCTGCACACGAAGTTCGGTGCTGAAATGCGTGGGCAGCTTGACCCCGGTGTCCTCAGGGGGTTAAACTCCTTTGTGTGTGCGCCTGTAGCTCAGATGGATAGAGCGTTTGCCTCCGAAGCAAAAGGCCGCAGGTTCGAATCCTGCCAGGCGTACCATTTAAATCAAGGGCATGGAAAAGCAGGCCGCCCTCCCCGGCAGCAAAATCAGTCTACAATGATTTTCATATTCACCTCGACCCTACATTTAGGCGGGTGATTCCTCATCCCTGAAGTCGGATGAAAGTTGCGGCGCAGTCCTTCGTCGTACGAGCTTGCGCGCCCATTCACTGGAGGCGAAAAGGAAAGATATGATTGGGAGAAATTGCGTTGGCGCCCCCCCCCGGAAATCGAGGGCGCCAACGCGGTTGGAGTGTTTACACGATCAGAATCGGATCCTGATCGCGAGCTGGATGATCCGATAGGCGTTGCTGCTAGCGGCTGTGGTTATCAATCCGGCAAGCGGTTGGGCAGTTCCGCCGTCACGGGTATCCGCGATCGTGGCGTTCGGAGTGCCAAGGTTAAAGTGGTTGAAAGCGTCGAACCAGTCAGTCCTGATTTGCAGCTTCAACGATTCCTTAAGGGCGAATGTCTTCAAAAGGCTCATGTCCCAATCCGCGGAACCCGGCCCGTAGACGTTATTCCTCGCGGAGCTGCCATAGGTCCATTCCGCTGGAGGCGCGAAAGCCGCTGTGCTGAACCAGCGCACGCCCGAAACGATGTCATGTGAGCTGCTCGTCTTTCCCGCATACAGCGCCGCCCCGGGCACGCGGTCGGGCCGGCCACCCTGCCAACCGACTACGCTGGAAGGTACACTGAAGGCAACGGAAAGGGGTGCTCCGGTTTGGTAAGTGGTTATTCCGGAAAATTCCCAGCCACCTAACACGCCGTTTACCACTCCCTTATGGTTTAACCACCGCTGCCCCTTACCAAAGGGCAGTTCGTAGATGTAATTGAAAACCAGATGGTGAAAAGGCACGTACTGGCTGTTTGAATATTCCGCGTTGATATTGTTCGGATTGTTCAAACCTCCGGTAATCTGATCGTCATCGAGGCTGTGAGTCCAGGAGTACTCCGCCTGGAAAGCCATGCCGTTGGAGAGCCTCTTGATCAACTCCAATTCCAACTGATTGAAATTGGCCTTTCCGCCGCTCCAGTTATCATAAATGTTGCCCCACGGCTGGTAGGGACGCTGCGTCTGCAAGGGAACATTGGGTTGCTGGACGTTGGGCCGGTTGATATCCATCCCGTTGATCAGGACGTCATGCTGCGTCTGTGACCCCACGTAAGAGAGGCGCGTCATCCAGTTCTGTCCTAACTGCTGCTCGATCGTAAAGTTCCACTGCATGGATCGCGGGTTGCGGAAGTTCCGGTCGACATTGTAGATCAGGGGGTTCGACTGCGGCGCTGATGCCCCTGTGGTGGGGAAGGGATTGGACAACGTGAGATCGGGCAAGAACGCAGTGGTAGGGTGGCCGGGAAGACGTGAGGAGAAGGCCGGGCCGGCGCGCCAAGGCGGATTGAAACTCACATCCAAAGTTCCAACCTCGGCAGGAATCCAGTTCGCGAAAACACCAAACCCACCTCGAATGACCGTCTTGCTGCCGCCAAACGGCCGATACGCGAAACCCACCCGGGGTCCAGGGTTGCCCTTGCCGGGGGAGGTAAAGTACGACAACGGCAGACCGGACTGCTGGGTGGTTTCAAAGGGATAGGCTGTCAGCAGACTGGCGACGGCGGTGGGAGGCACCGTGAGAGTACTGGAATTCTCCGGGATGATCAGTTTGCTGTTGCTCGGATCAAAGTAGCTGACCCGATTGTTGACCTCCCGCCAATACCCCTGGCGCATGAAGCGAAAGCCATAGGTGATGGTTAGCTTCGAGCTGGCCTGCCAAGTGTCCTGCGCGTACCAGTCCCACTCACGCGACACCAGTAGAGTACTATTAACAACGGTGGCATAGTTGGACGTGGAAATATCACCCAGCAGAAAATCCGCAAAGGCATTTCCCTGAGAGGCGGTCACGGTCGGCCAACCCTTACCACCCGTCCATGAACCACTGGTTCCAAATCCCCCGTTCGTCTGGCCAAGGGGAGTGGTCAGGCGGCCATTCCCTCCCGGGACGTTGAATTTGTATCCGCTCTCCAGGATGCCCGCCTTGAAGGTATGGCGGCCGCGGATCTTCGTGAAGTTGTCCGACAATTCAATGTCATAGGCAGGAAAGGGAAGGCCGGTGCCATAGTCGCTCAGCCCGGAGTATCCCGTCATCGTCACCGTGGGTAAACCGCCGGTATTCTGGACGGGTATTGCCGGGATGAAAGTCCACGGTTTGATATTGAAATTCTCGCCGCCGCGGGCGCTGGCGTGATCGGTCCAGGCAGCGCGGAATTCGTTAATGGCCGTCGCTCCAAAGGAGTGAGTCTCCGTGGCACTCACCGCATGATCCACATAGCCATAGTTAGAAGTGTTGCCGTAAGACGCCGGGCTGGAACCAGAAGCCACGAAGGCAGGGCTTTCCTTCGAATAGCGGTAGAAGCCATTCAAGCTATCGGACTTGGAAACCTGCCAGTCCATACGGTAGTCAACGTTGTAGATACCATAGTTGTTGGTGACCGTCGCCTGGTAGTTGTTTTGCCCGCTCGGCAACGAGTTGGGGTTGGCGGACAAATTCGGAAGAGGCAAGTACGGCAGCAGAGAGGATGCTTGGGAGGCATACGTGGTGGGGCTGATGAAATTGTTGGTGTACGCCGCCCCCGTCTGCGGGTTATACAACTGCGTCCCAGCAGTACAGATCCCACCGGTGAAAGTAGTGCACATCGCAGAAAAGTCACCCTGACGCATGGCCTGCGAGGGGAATAGCAAAGAGACCGACGTTGGCACTGCTTGCCGTACATGGAAAAAGTCGCCGAAAAAGAATAGCTTGTCTTTCTTGATCGGGCCCCCAATCAATCCGCCCGCCTGGTCGCGGTCGTAGTCGGGGCGCGGTAGGCCACGGGCGTTGTTGAGGAGAAGGTTGCCGTTGAGATTCTTGTTCTCAAAGAAACCGTAAGCTTCGCCGTGGAACTTGTTGGTCCCTTGCTTCAGGACCATATTAACCCCGGTCACGGCACGGTACTCGGCGTTATTGGCCCCCGTGTCAATCTTGAATTCTTGCAGGGCGTTGGAAGCCGGAAGGTTTACCATTCCCAGACCGCCGCTGTAGACCGCGCCGGCATTTCCGGGATCGTTCATGCTGACCCCGTCCAGGTTGAAGCTGTTGCCACCCACGTACTGGCTCCCGCCGATCAGGGGGTTGGAACTTCCATACAGGAAGCCCGGCTGGATGGTAACCAGCGTGTCGATGGACTGCATCGACATGGGAAGGTCAGCAATTTGCCGCGCTGTAACACTACCGCTGATCGTGGACGAATCAGTGTGAACCAGTGGCGCGGCACCGGTGACGGAGATAACCTGCGTCACGGCGCCCATCTTGAGCTGCACATCCATGCGTACGGTCTGGGAACTCAGCACTCTGATGCCGGTCACCTCGTAAGTTCGGAAGCCAGCTTTGGTGACGGCAAGGCTGTAAGTTCCCGGTTGAAGTTGTGGAATCGAATAGGCCCCTGACGATTCTGTAATGCCCTGAGTGGAGATGCCTGTCTCGGAGTTGGTAACCGTAATTTGAGCTCCAGGCACCGCTCCGCTCGAGGGATCATTCACTTGTCCCACGATTGTGCTGGTAATCGTCTGCCCCCAGGCAGAAATAGCCAAAAGGGAGCATATGATTAGAGCGCCTACAAGACACAACAACTTTCGCGTTCTCATGCGAATCCTCCATTGCCCTTGGGATTTGGAACTTGCACAGTTCTGACCCCGCCCGACAAATTCAAGCTTGCAGAGAAACACACCAGTGTTATTTGCCGCTGACTTGATGAGCAAAGGAAGCGCGCCCGCCCCTGTATACGCGATACGTAAGGGTCCGCAAATAACCTTGCCTGCGGCACTGGCGCGCGCCACGCAAGTGCCGCCTTCTATAGCAAACCCGAGTCCGTATTGATGCGAAAGGATGGACATCCCCCGCCCTGGTTCTGAATATAAGGAAAGCCGCAATGGAAGCTAAACACCATTGCCGACCCCCAAAAATCCATGTTTATTTTACTGTTCGAGTTGAATGGTAGTTGAAGGTGGAAGGCGAGTCAAGAGCCAAATGTTCCCAAGGAATAGTACATAAGAAGTACTTATAGCTGCCAGTAGCAATACTTTAATCCGAAGCAACTGCGAACCGTGAGCTAGTAGTCCTGCGGCAGCTTTTGCAGTTGCTCCATGGTGAAGACGGGGCCTTCTTTGCACACGTAGACGGGACCGGCGTTGCAGCGCCCACACTTGCCAACGCCGCATTTCATCCGGTTCTCCAGGCTGGTGTAAATGGAGTCAGGGCCCATGCCGAGCTTTTCCAGGACCGGCAGGGTGTTCTTAATCATAATGGGCGGACCGATGACGAGGGCAACAGAATTCTCCGCCGCCACCTTGGCGCGTTCAAAAACGGTGGGGACAAACCCCACCTCACCCTTCCAATCCGAGGTTTGGCCGCCGGGATCGACACACTGGATCACCCGCACGCGGTCGCGCTTGGCCCATTCCGCAAGCTCATCCACATAAACCAGGTCTGCTACGGTACGCGCGCCGTAAACAACAGTGATGTTGCCGTATTTCTCCCGGTTCTCCAGTGCGTACCAGACGGCGCAGCGGATGGGGGGCATGGCGATTCCGCCGCCCAAGAAGATCAGGTTCTTCCCTTCCCATTTCTCCACGGGATAGCCATTGCCGTAAGGTCCGCGGAAACCAATGGTATCGCCTTCTTCAACCCGCCAGAGCGCTTCCGTGACGCGTCCCACCTTGCGGAAGCAAAACTCCAGAGAGTCCTTCCAATTCGAACTGGAACAAATATTGAAAGTCGACTCACCCGAGCCAAAGGCCGAGAAGATCCCGAACTGCCCCACCCGAAAATCAAATTGGCTGGCGCGCGCCTTGTTCTGAAATTGGATGCGCACGGATTTTACGTCCGGCGTTTGCTTCCGAACGTTGACCACTTCCATCAGGTCGGGTGTGTAAATATCAGGCATGTTCGATCCCCGTTAGCAGCGTCAGCATTCCCTGCCCCTCGGGGCAATTCCGCGTGCAGTTCCCACAACCCGTGCAGAGAATCTCGCCGAACTTTTCCGGGTAGATGGAGAACTTGTGCAAGACCCGCTGCCTTTGGCGCGAACCCTGATCGGGGCGGGGATTGTGTCCAGAAGCGTGCAAGGTGAATTGCCCGAACTGGCAGGAGTCCCAATTGCGCACGCGCTTGCCGTGCTGGCTATTCCCTTCATCCACGATGTCGAAACAATGGCAGGTAGGGCAATTGTAAGCACAGGCTCCGCAACCGAGGCACGCAAGGGTCGCCTCCTGCCAATAGGGGCTGGTGAACTGCCCGTCAACAAACTGCTTGACCTGCTCGGGATTGAATCGCGGATCGGGCCCCATGTAGGTTGGCGCGGTGCGTTCGGAGGGTTGCGCCTTCCCGGCAAATAAGGCCCGCCCTTTATCCGTAAGGCTGCGCACCTCGTACTCTTCCCCAAGGTCAAACAGCATTACGTCGCTGCCACGCTCCGCCTGGGGGCTGAGGCCCACCGAAGTGCAGAAGCAGGATTCATCGTGCGATTCGCAGGCCAGTGCAATTACCGTTGTCGCTTCGCGCCGGCGGTTGTACAGCTCATCGCGGCAGTCCCAGTTGAAAACATGGTCCAGAATGGGAAACGCCGCTGCGTCGCAAGGCCGGACCGCGAGCAGGATTTGCGCGGGAATCTCCGCCCCATCATTCGCCAGTTCCACCCGGTTGCCTTCCATTTTATAGGTGCAGAGCAATTCGTGCCGGGGAAACACGAACTCTTTCACAGAGTTGGCCGGGCGCACAAACCCTTCCCAAACGATCTCATCGGCAGACGCCAGCTTTGCATACATCACCAAGCCGGGCTTGGTTTGGACAGGTCCCGCTACCACCTTACCCTGGGCAATCCACTCCTTCGCCAGTTCGCGCAGTCCAGCTTTGGAAATGATTTCGCTCATCGGATAAATTCCTCCTTATCCGTAAGCGCGTAAGTGCCGATCAACGGCTCGGCTTTGGGATCCATGCCCGCCTGATATCCAAAATGTTTCTCGGCAGCCCGAGCCAGACTGAGATTGAGCAGCCCCAGGGGGATGCCCGCAGGACAGGCGCGCGTGCATTCGCCGCATCCCACGCAGCGGCCTGCCAAGTGGAACGCCCGCGTAATGTGCCAGGCGAAGTTGCCTTTGGGTGTGGCGGAAGTATCAATCGTCACCGGCCGGTTCTTGTCCGCAATGCAGCGCTCGCAGTAACACAAGGGGCAAACCTGACGGCAAGCGTAACACTTCACGCAGCGCTCAAATTCATGCGCCCAAAACGACATCCGCTCGGCCGGAGACAACTGCATCAGTGCGTCCAGAGCACCGGCACGCGTGGCCTCGGACGGCGCAGCACCAGCCTGACCCATGATTTCATCCGCGAATCGTGGTTGGTGGACCGTACAGGTATCACACTTGGGTTGGCCCATTCCGTCACAAGCCATTCCGATCACGCGCAAAGTCTGGCGATCGATTTGCGATTCCTTTTCCAGAATCACCAACCCGCGCTCATCGCACCCTTTCACCACCACGGCAGCCTTGCCCAGGCGCTTGATCTCTTTGCGCTTGAGGTAGGTCGTCAGGTTGGCCTGGCAGTCGGCATTCCAAACCAGTTTGGCCGCGTCTTCAGCACGCCGGACGAACACTGGCCCGCCAACTCCATAACCAATCACCACCTGCACCGTTCCTTCGGAAAGCAGGCGGGCACAAGTCTCACGCAGTTGTTGCTCCTGGGCTGCCGCATTGTTTTTCGCAGGAGCGGGAGGCTTGGGCGGCGGTGGCGCATTGGGGCGACGGAAGCCATTCTTCTGATACAACTCCCGGTACGGACCGAGCTTACGGGTTTCTTCCGTAATTCGCGTGACCGCTTCCTGCCACTTGCGTCCCTCGGCGGCGGAAATCCAGGTGAAATGAATGCGCCGCAGATCGAATCCCAGCGAATCCAGCAATTCGCGGAACAGAATCCAGCGCCGGCGCGCGTGGTAATTACCCGCAGTGTAGTGGCAATCACCCGGGTGACAGCCCGACACCAGCACTGCGTCCGCGCCAATTTCAAAAGCCTTAATCAACAGGTTGAAATCGATCCGCCCCGTGCAAGGCAGCCGGATAATGCGGACATTCGCGGGGTATTCAAGGCGCGTGGTGCCGGCAAGGTCCGCCCCCAGGTAGGTGCACCAGTTGCACACGTAGGCGACAATCTTCGGTTCGAATTGGCTCGCTTCGCTCATGCCTTTTTCTCAACTGTAGCGTCGATCTCCGATCGACGCCGGCGGCCGGAGACCGCCGCTACAACCTATGGCGGGGTAAACCCGCCGCTACGCCAAACTCTCAATTTCCGAGTAGATCTCCTGCTCGGTAAAGCCTTCCAGCTCCGCGCTCTTCGAGGGGCACACCGCTACGCAGGTGCCGCATCCCATACACAGCCCCGCATTCACTCGCGCCGTTTTCTTCACCAACACGCCGCGTGGGGTGCGAACTTCCGCCTGCTCGATGGCATGATAGGGACAGGTACGGTAGCAGGTGTAACACGCGGCGCAGGTCTGCTCGTTGATCTGGGCGATCTCCGGTTCACGCGTCAGCTCTTCCGCGGCGAAGAGAATCTGCGTTTTGGCGGCAGCGGCGGAGGCTTGTGCCACCGATTCCGGGATGTCCTTGGGACTGTGGCATGCGCCGCAGATGAACACGCCTGCTGCGTTGGTCTCCACCGGACGCAGCTTGGGGTGCGACTCCAGCAGGAACCCGTGCTCGTCGTAACCCACGTTCAACATGCGGGCCAAGTCCGTCACGCCGTCCGCCGGGCGCATGGCCGCGGCCAGCACCACCAGGTCAGCCTCAATCGTGACGGGCGTGCCCGCCAGCGTATCCGCGCCGCGTACGATCAGCTTGCCGTTTTGCTCGGTTATTTTTGAAACCCGGCCGCGATAATACTTGGCGCCGTCCTGCTCAATGGCGCGGCGGACGAATTCCTCGTATCCCTTGCCGCCCGAGCGGATATCCATGTAGAAAACGTGCGCCTGGCCGTCATGCACCTTATGCTTGTAAAGCATGGTGTGCTTGGCGGTGTACATGCAGCAAATCTTGGAGCAATAGGACAGGCCCTTGGCATTGTCGCGCGACCCGACACAACTGAGGAACACCACGTTCTTGGGCTCTTGGCCGTCCGACGGCCGCTTGATGACGCCGTTTGTGGGGCC
>JARLGN010000408.1 GCA_031292775.1 Acidobacteriota bacterium
AAACATTTTCGATTTTTGCAAGAATTGTCATTCCCCCCAGCCATGTCAGGCGCAATTGCGTGCGCAGCTTGGGTTGCACCTCCTCCGGCAATGCCCTTCCGCGCTCGAAGAGCTCGCGAGTGCGGGCAATTTCAAAGGCCAGCAATTCCTGCCAGCGCGCGTCGGCACATCTGGCACGCAGGTCGTCAAGGGTGTAGTGAAAGCGTGCCATGTCTTCCTGCGGCAGATAGATGCGGTCGCGGGAAAAGTCAACGGCAACGTCTTGCCAGAAGTTGGTGAGCTGCAGCGCGGTGCAAATGTTGTCCGAAAGCTCAAACAGGTGCGGGTCGTGATAGCCGAAGAGCTCCAGCACCAGCCTGCCCACCGGGTTCGCGGAACAAGTACAGTAAGCCAGCAACGAGGTGAAGTCCGGATGGCGGTTGACCACCACATCCGATTCAAACGCATGCAGCAGGTTTTCAAAGTTCTCGCGTGAGAGCTGGAACCGTTCCGCGCTGTCGCGCAACGCCAGGAAAACCGGATGATCGATCTTCCCCGCGTAGCTGGCCGCAAGCTTGGCTCGCCAATCAGCGAGCTTTTCCAGGCGATTCTCCACCCCAGGTTCATCCGCAACATCGTCGGCATAGCGGGCAAAGGCATAGACCGCCGCCAGCGCGTCGCGCTTGTCACGGGGGACAAGGTAGGAAGCGGTGGGGAAATTCTCGTAATGCCGGCTCGC
The DNA here is from genome assembly GCA_031292775.1 of Acidobacteriota bacterium. Taxonomy (GTDB): domain Bacteria; phylum Acidobacteriota; class Terriglobia; order UBA7540; family UBA7540; genus Bog-366. Next base: position 719 of record JARLGN010000408.1, read on the forward strand.
CATCCGGCGGCACTCAGCGTAGGCGGCGCGCAACTCGGTTTCGTTCTGAGACATAATTCGTAACCCGCAATTCATTATAGGGCTTCCGGAGCATGTCAGGAAACCCGATTGTCCTGTTGACGCCATGGACTACCGCAATATTACCCACCAGCATTCCGACCATGACAGGGGTATACTTCTCACCGCAAAGTTGCCGCATCAAGCCGGCAAGGGACCATTCGCCCAGCAAGGTCGGTAAAGCTATGAAGCACTTCTTTCTTATCGCTCTCCTCATCACTGCCTGCTTTAACGCAAGGGCAGTACCGCAAGAATCCCGCCCCCCGCTCTCCAAAGACGAAGTCATTGATCTGCTGATCAGCAACACGCCCAGCAAGATAATAGTCTCCACGATCAAGCAATACGGAATTGCATTCAAGCCCACCGATCCGGTGCTCAACGATTTGCGCAAGGCAGGGGCTGACAAGGCCGTGCTGGCGGCAATCCGGGAAGCCTGGCATGCCGATGTCCCCAAGCCCCTCGGCGATAGGGAAATCCGCATCATGCTGGCCGGAGATGTCCCCGGCGAAAACATCATCAGGATTGTGCTGGAACGGGGCATTGATTTCCAGCCGACCCCGGCTTACCTCCAGGAACTGCGGAACGATGGCGCCAAAGATGCCCTGATTGACGTGTTGCGGGCGGCAGGGCCCCGGCCTTTCAGCAAGGATGAGCTTGTGCAACAGTTGACTGCCCGCGTCGATCAGAAATGGCTCGCGCAGAAAGTGCGCGATCGCGCTATTGATTTTGAACCGACCGGTATAAACCTCACGACACTCCGCAATGCTGGGGCGCAACCGCCGCTGCTCGAATCCATCCGTACCTCCAGGCGTGCCAAGCCTTTCGTGGCCCAGGCTGGTCCGGCCCCAAGGAGTTCCCCTCCACTGGTGGGAGGCCGGGCAGCAACCCTGATCTGTGAGCCTTCTGATCATGACGTTCCCGTATTCGCCGGCGCCAACGACCTGGGTAATGTCGTTGCACGCCTGCGCTGTGGAGAGCATGTCACATTCATGGAGAAGGCAGTGTCTCCTCCGGGAATCGACAAGATCAAATATGGCGACGGAAAAGAGGGTTTTGTTGCTAACTCGTTTCTTGAATTTACGGTCGCTACGCCGGGGGGAGATGTCACCGCGCCTGTTGCAACCTACAGGCCCGGCGCCGGATATACGCCCGAGGCTCGCCGTGAAAAGGTTGAAGGCACGGTGAAACTCTCGATTGTCGTCGACACACAGGGCAACGTCTCCGACGTACAGGAAACCTCGGCGCCTTTGGGTTTTGGATTGGATAAGAACGCCATAGACGCGGTAAAGAAGTGGAAATTCAATCCCGCAACTCGCGCTGGGGATCCTGTGTCTGTGCGCGTAATGGTGGAGGTCAGCTTTCGCCTTCAATTCAAGACTCCCTGATGCCGTACGGTCTTCATCTCCCTGGCGCAATGGGCAGGCTTGGGGGCTTGCTCCCTACCGCCGTTTGTGAAGGCATCTGAAATCAACTAAAATGCAACGATATGGCAACCAAATCTAATCAGCGGCGTAACGGCGCAGTGGGACCCAAGGTGGAGTCTCGCGTGGCGCCCGAGCCACCGCCAGCAAGCCCTGAAAGTACAACGACGAGCAGCCCGGACCTCTTTATCAACCGCGAACTGAGCTTGCTGGAGTTCCAGTGCCGGGTATTGGAAGAAGCGGCGGACACGGAAAACCCACTTTTAGAACGGGCGAAATTCCTCGCCATTCTCGGCTCGAACCTGGACGAGTTCTTCATGGTTCGAGTCTCGGGACTGATGAAGCAGGTCGCCAGCGGCAGGACCGACGTTGGGCGCGACGGACGGCCCGCGGCGACCCAGCTTCGAATGATACGGGAAAAGGTCCGCCAGATCGCCGCCCATGCCCATGAATTGTGGCGGCAGGAAGTTAAGCCGGGCCTGGAGCAGCAAGGGATCAGCGTTGTTGATTCGTCCTCCCTCGACGGCGAGGAACGCGTGGCGGTGGATGCCTTTTTCCAACAACACGTGTTTCCAGTTCTTACCCCGCTGGCCTTCGATCCTGGACGCCCCTTTCCCCACATTTCGAATCGCAGCCTGAACCTCGCAGTGGTAGTGCGCGACGACAAGGGGCAGGAGCATTTTGCTCGCGTCAAAGTGCCCAACACATTGCCCCAGTTGGTGCCGGTAGTGGGCGCGTTGGGGAATCCTCCGGCCCCCGCCTCCGCCCCCAAGACTTTCAAGTTTGTCTGGCTGGAGCAGTTGATCGCCGCGAATCTGGGCATGCTGTTTCCCGGTATGGAAATTGTGGAGTCGGCTCCCTTTCGCGTGACGCGCGACGCTGAAGTCGCGGTGCAGGAACTCGAGAGCGACGATTTGCTTGAGACCATTGAGGAAGCCATGCGCGAGCGCCGCTTCCTGGATGTTGTCCGCTTGCAGGTCGCCATGCAGATGCCGGAGAGAATCCTCTCCATCCTCACCAATCAGATCGAAATCAATCCCCAGGATGTTTACCGGGTCGACGGGCCCCTCGGCTTCGACCGGTTCATGGAACTCTACTCCGTCGATCGGCCGGACCTGAAGGACAAACCCTTTGTGCCCAGGATTCCCGCCAGTTTGGGCCCCGACTGCCAGGAGGATCTTTTCAGCCTGATTCGCCAGGAGGATTTCCTGTTCCATCACCCCTACGATTCCTTCCAGCCGGTGGTGGAGTTCCTGCGCCAGGCGGCTCACGATCCCAATGTTCTTGCCATCAAGATGACCCTCTATCGCGTGGGCAGAAATTCCCCCATTGTCGCCGCCCTGCTGGACGCCGTGGAGGACGGCAAGCAAGTAGCCGTGCTGATGGAACTGAAAGCGCGCTTCGATGAGGAAAGCAATATCGAGTGGGCGCGGACGCTGGAAGATGCCGGAGTGCATGTTGTCTATGGAATTGTGGGCATGAAGGTCCACAGTAAAATCGCCCTGGTCGTGCGCCGGGAAGGCGATATCATCCGCCGCTATGTGCATTTGGGGACCGGCAATTACAATTCGGTAACGGCGCGGCTTTACACCGACCTCGGCCTCCTGACCTGTAATGAGCAAATCGCCGCCGACGCCACTCACTTCTTCAACGCGCTGACGGGTTACTCCGCGCGGCAAGAACCCCATAAACTTCTGGTGGCTCCCGTCAATATGCGCGAGCGCCTGGAGGAGCTCATCCGCCGCGAAATCGACCACCAGAAAAACGGGCGGACCGGGCATCTGATCCTCAAAGCCAATGCACTGGAAGATCCGCCCATGATCCGCCTGCTCTATCAGGCTTCGCAGGCCGGGGTAAAGGTCGATCTGCTGGTTCGGGGCATCTGTTGCCTGCGGCCCGGCGTCCCTGGAATGAGTGAGAATATTCGCGTCATCAGCATCGTCGGACGCTTTCTGGAACATGGCAGGATTTTCTACTTTCGCAATGGCGGAGCGGAGGAAGTGTATTTGGGCAGCGCCGACTTGATGCGCCGCAACCTGAGCCATCGGGTCGAGATCATCTTTCCGGTTGAGAATTCCCGGCTTGTCCGGCGCCTGAAAGGAATTCTCGACGTCCACCTCGCCGACCAGTCCAAGGCACGGTATTTGCAGCCGGACGGCACCTACTGCCGCACGCCTCAGCAGAAAGCCCCATTTGCCCTCAGTGCCCAAGCTTCGTTCATGAAGCAGATCCCGGAGGAAGAACCGATCGAGCCCACCACCAGCTTTGTTTAAGGAGCAAGAAGAACGACCATCACAAATTGCGCGACTCCCAAAAATCGCTATAAGTTGTTTATTTTCATAAACTAATCCCGAAAACAACATAACCCCTTTGTTTTCATGAACTCATTGGGAGCACTTTTTTTGGCCCTTTGTTTTCAATCAACTATTGGGAGCAATCTCCATTTTTAACATCTTTTTATTAGTCCCCCTTTATTTTCATCAACTTATTGGGAGCACTTTTTTGGCCATTTATTATCAATAAGTTATAGGGAACGATTTTCGTTCTCAAAATCTGTTTTGCCGCCTCACCGGCATCTTCGAAAACGCCCCAGGGGTGATCGGCGATAATGTGATCCTGTTGGTTGATTGCTTCCGCACGTACGTCAGGTTGGAGGATTCTTAGGCGGGGGGAGCCGTAGCGGCGCTTCATGGCATTACTAGCCTATTACTTTTGGCTCGCGGTGTCAAGATGGCAAATTGTCATTCTCACGCCTGAGGTTGCAACCCCAGCGCCCGTGTTGTGAACTCAACGAGCGGCAGCATCGTCCGGCACGCGGCAGCGAAATCCGGCATAAACTTGGGGCCGCACACCTGCGCCTCGGTGAGCCCGACCGATGCCACAAAATCCTTCCGCTTGAGGTCCTCGATGAACCGGTGATTTACGTCGAATCCTCGCGGAGGCCGCTTCAGACTATCGCCCTCAAGCTCCAACTTACGCCTGACCTTCGCCCATTGCCCGGGTTCGGCGACTATGGCCGTGCGGATTTTCGTCAGGGCGCTGTTGTCAGGATGCCAGACGCCCGCCGCCGCAAAGCAGTTATCCGGCTCCATGTGCAAATAGAAGATGGGCGCATGGACGTTCTTGCCACTAGCGTGTGAGAAATGGATACCGATATGCGTCTTGTAGGGACGCTTGTCAGGAGAGAACCGGGTGTCCCGATAGATTCGGAAGAGGGAACCGCGCGTCGGGCGGGCGTCCGCGACGAAATTGGGATCGAGCTTGCGCAGATGCGGCTCGAAACTGCTGATAAAGAACAGTGCCGGGTCGCGGACCACGTTCTCGTAACGTGCCTTGTTCTTGGCGAACCACTCCCGGTTGTTGTGACGCTTAAGCTGCCGCAAGAAATCGAACAGCTCCGGGCAAAAGAAGGCAGTGTCGGGCATCGTCAGTCCTCACGGGTGAAAGATGGCATAGGCCGATGGAGCTTATAGAGGGTAATCGCACAGCGCCCCGTATTTGCCAGGCTGCGGCACCTCCGATAGGTCAAGACGATGGCGGAGGGAGAGGGATTCGAACGTTACGCCAGTATTGAAAACACGCAACTTATTGAAAAACCTAGCCGCTCAATTCGCTCCAGACGCTGAATATGCCCCCAACTGGAATGTAACTGGAACACGGCTTTTTGGGCCAATCACTCAACTTAAATCGCCGTCCTTCTCCAAATCTTTCAGATAGCATTCGAGGTTGCTGCTGATCTTGTCGAAGACATTGGGAAGATACGGCAGTATCTCGGCAAACTTCACATTAGGCCCTAGGTGAACGCAGTGGTAATAGTTCAAGTAGGAAGCGATCGTTGCGCGGTCAGCCGCTGAGACGCTGTCCAGCGGATCGCGCGTCGCGTAGTCGTGGAAGCTTGACAGATGAATAAATGCGCATCCAAATTCGTAGACATTTTTCGCCCAATTAAAGAGGTGTTTTGATAGGTCTACCATCTCTCGATCCGTGATGCGACCTCTTCCGTCCTTCCTGGTCCATTGGTGACCGTCAACCGATGCTGAAATCAGTGCGGTTCGATATGTGCGGTCGGTCTGTGAAAGCAGGAAGATGACGCGGACGAGGGAATCGAGTTCTTGGCGAAGGATCGAAACAACGTTCGCTTGCAGACCCTCCCGGTGGAGTAACCGAAGAGATTTCGCGTTTTCCAGCGAGCGCTCCCTGACTTGACGAACAAAGATCTCCAAGTTGGTGCTTGTCATCAGCCGGAGATTAGCATAACTACATCTGGATCGCTATAACCTCCTTAGTTTGGACCATCACTGCTCTTCCGGGTTGTGGGCCAAGCGCGTGATTATCTCTTCATAATCCTTCTGAAGGAGTTCGCGTCGCTGACCTCTATTAACTTCAAGCGCACCCGGCGCAGTCCATTTCACGACTTGTACATCTCTTTCCCATGCTGCGACTGCCTCCAGTAACACCTTCTTCCGAGACCCTTGAAATGTCTTCCCATCAGACAACTCTACTTGCCACCGAATGTCCGGACCTGTGCTAAGTTCCATTTCTCCCCCTGTGCATAACCTTCTCTTGAAATCGCCCGCCAGTATGCTTCAATTAAGATAAAAATGAAATCCGAAAAACAGGTGCTTGTAGAGATAAACTATCACTCCAGAAAGAGGGGGTTTTGTGGTTCTCTCATGAAGATTTCCGAATACGAAGCAGAATGCCTAAAGGGAAACAAATCACAATCTGATTGGTATAAGCAACGCACCAAATTCTACTGGGACGTCATCGACCAATTAACCGGGCGTCTGATGTATTCAGAGGGCATAACAAAACCACATCGCTCCAGCTTCTTATTCCATTCTTCCTCAGGCGACTCATGGGCGCCGATTCAAATCATCG
>JARLGN010000047.1 GCA_031292775.1 Acidobacteriota bacterium
AGAAGAAGTTTTGCCAATTGCTGAAAGTGCTCTGCGTGGACGAGCAAGCTGGGTGGTTGCCCGAGCAGCACGAGGCGCTTTTGGGACTCAAGCGATTTGGCTATCCGGATGACATCCGCAGCGTTCCATCCCGTGCGAGCAGCGAGGCCCGCGGGGGTGGATTCCCGCATTCGCCGCACCAGCAATTCCAGCCGCGCTTCCGGTTCTCCGTGTTCCAGGGTGTTTAGAGATTCGAGCATGGCGGGCTCGCCGGGGCGGTGCTTGGGCGGGTCATTGTCGAGCACGCTGCCCCCGCCGATCGTGGTGACGGGTGAGAATTGCCGGATGATGAAGCGATCGCCGGGCACAAATAAACCGGGTTCTGACAGCCGAAGCTGCACATAGCCGGTCGCTCCCGGTTTCATCTCTTTGCCATCCAGCAATACGACCCGGGCCAGCATCTCTGCCGTGCCGCAGTGGAAATGCACCTGCGCATGGTTCTTCAGGGGCCGGGCCGTGGGTAGAAGATTCAAGGTGCAATCGAGGGTTGAGGTGGGCTGGAACAGGCCGGGTGCAGCCAACACCATGCCGCGGGTGATCTGCCGGGCCTCTGTCCCCGCCAGGTTCAGGGCCGTTCTTTGGCCGGCGGTGGCGCGGTCGGCGGTGGCGTTGTAGACTTCAATGCCGCGCACGCGCGCGCGCTTCCCGAGGGGGAATATCTCAACTTCGGCTTCCTTTTCAACCGTGCCGGCAATTAGCGTTCCGGTAACGACCGCGCCAAATCCCTTCATCACAAACGAACGGTCGATGGGGAGCCGAAAGGGTAGGTCGGTGGGCCTGGGAGGGCATTTGAGGCTCAGCCGGCGCAGTTCGTTCCTGAGTTCATCGAGCCCTTCGCCCGTGCGGGCGCTAACGGCCAACACCGGCGCGTCCGCCAGGAATGACCCCGCGACGAATTCCTGCACTTCCAGGCAAACCAAATCGAGCATGTCATGATCCACCAGATCAGACTTGGTGATGACCACCAGCCCCTGGCGAATTCCCAGCAGTTTGCAGATGTCGAAGTGTTCGCGAGTCTGAGGCTTGATGGACTCGTCACCGGCGACGATCAACATGACCAGGTCAATGCCGCCCACGCCTGCCAACATGTTCTTCACGAAACGCTCGTGGCCGGGAACGTCGATGAATCCTATGCGCAGGTCCTGGCCCAAATCGAGATGGGCGAATCCAAGATCGATGGTAATGCCGCGGCGCTTTTCTTCTTCCCAACGATCGGGGTCAGTGCCGGTAAGCGCCAAAACCAGCGCCGACTTTCCATGATCGATGTGGCCGGCCGTTCCAACGATGACGTGTCGCATAGGATCAGTGACCAGTGACAAGTGACGAGCAAGTCTTGTGCCGGTGCGAAGATGGGTGCATAGGCAAGTGACGAGCACTGCCTACCGCGGAGCTACAGGGACTGAGTCCTGAGTCCCTTGTCCCGGTTTTTCCACCTCCGGTCCCAGCCAGACGCTGGCGAGCGTCCAATCACCGGAGCGTCTTTGCAAGACGAAATCATAGAATGCCATTGCGGTGGGGTCCTCGAAAACCACCCGCGCGAGGGCCCGGTTCTTATCAGGTGATAAGGTGATGCTGCGGACATCCACTGTTATCAGCGGCCGAGGTGGCTCGAATTTGGCGTGGCTGGGCGCTTTCCCAACGCCTTTTACTACGGGAGACGCAGGTTTGGCTACGGGGGCAGGCGGTGGTTCCAACGCCGGGATGAAGTACGTTCGCACCGCGGCTTCAATTGAGCCGCCGGATTTCTTTCCCTCTGGAGATGCCAGGTACTTTGCCCGCTCTTCAATTACCGCGCGGGCGTTGCTCAGGTCGTCGCGAATGACGACATCCTGAAGCTTCTTCTCCGATGCGAGAAGGCGTGGAAGCAGCATGGCGTCAGTGCGCACCGTAAGGGCAATCACGGCGGATTCTGTGACCGTGCGATCCGGTTCATCGTCGGATTTGTTGATGATGTCGAATAGAAGGTCGGTGGCTTCGGGCGAATCGAATTCACCGAGCGCGCCATAGGTAAATCGGCGCAAATTGAGGTCGCGAGGGTCGGAAAGCAGCTTCCATAGGATTGGCAGCGCCTGCTCGCCCCCGATATAGGCCAACGACTGCGCCGCGAATTCAGCCGTGCGATCGTCTTTGAGCGCCACGGTGAGCTGAGGAATAATGGCCGATCCGGCGGCGAACGTCGCACGCACTAGTCCGAACTGCGCCTCTTCATTTGGCGAGTTGAGAATTCCGTAGAGCAAGTCCGGACCCCAATCGCCGGGAAGCGGTTGTTCCTGGTCGGGGGCCGCCACCTCCGGCGCCGGGCTCGGCACTGGTTCCTTTTGCGGCTTCACTGGAGGTTGCTGCGAAAATCCTGAAACTCCGGGCAGCAGGCAAAGGCCAGCCCACAAACACAACGTGCGAACGAAATGCAACGTCGCACGCCTCTCCGCGGGAGGTTTCTGGGGCGCGGCCCTCCTGCTTGCTACCAATTCATTCGTCATAGGGTTATCCGTATAGGGTTGGATGCGAAAGTCACGAAACAAGTTGGAACGCCCGCCTCACGCGGCCAGCTTGCGCTTTCCGTCACGTCCTGGGAAGGGCAGGGCTTCTGCCCTGTCCATCCACAACAATCTCCGCACCACGCGAATAATCCGGGGCCATTACTCTGCGTGGTGTCCGTTCAACAACGCGGGAAGCTGCCGCATATCGTCAATCATCAAGTCCGGAGAAACCTTTTCCAGCGTGTGCGCGCCGAACCCATACGTGACGCCGCAGGTTAACACGCCGGCGTTGCGGCCGGTGAGCACGTCGGTATCGGAATCTCCGACCATCAGAGTTTCGTGGGCGGAAGTCTTAAGGTCTTCCATCAACTTGTGCAACCCGACAGGATCGGGCTTTTTTTGGGGAAAACTGTTGCCCCCGTAAATGTAGGAAAAGTGGCGCGCGAATCCGAGTCGCGTCAGCATTTCGCGGCTGAAGTTGACAGGCTTGTTCGTCAGTACCGCCATCTTCTTTCCGGCGAGCTTTTCCAGGGCCTCAGCCACTCCCGGATAGGGCAGCGTGTTATCAAGCATATGTTCGTGGTAATACTTCAGAAAAAACGCCAGACCTTCCTCGACATTCTCCGCCGTGGCATACGACCCCAGGGAGCGGCGCACTAAGAGCGCGACACCTTGGCCAACGTAGGAGGCAATTAAGTCGAGCGACAAAGTGGGCAGTCCCATGTCCGTCCGCATGGCATTGACGCTTAATGCCAGGTCTTGCTTGCTGTCCACGAGGGTGCCATCCAGATCAAAAACCAACAGCCGAACTTGTTTCCAGTTTGCGGTCACATGTTTGTCCATAATCATAATGTGGATGAGGGCTCAGCGCCGGGTTCGAGGGCGCGCAAGACCAAAGCCGCCTGCTCCGCGGGAATGGGGTTAAAGTGAAACCCGTCGGTACCCAAGAAGCGCCGCTGCCCGTCAACGTCGGGATGAATTTCAATGTGCCAGTGGTAATCATCCTGTAATGTTGTCCACCACTCGGCGGTGTGCTTCCACGCCTGCAAATTCGGCTCGGTGTGGATAACCAGGTGAAGGGATTGTGAGACCCTTTCCACGCGCTCAAGACAGGCTTTGAGGAATGAAGCAAGAGAGGACGCCCGGCCCGGTTCCGTCATATCATTCTCGAAAGAGGAGGAATGGCGGAGTGGCGCTATAAAGAGTTCGTAAGACCAGCGTGAGCCAAAGGGGCAGAAGGCTACGAAATCGGCGTTTTGATCCACTACGCGTTTTTCCTCCTGCAGTTCCTGCTGCAGTACGTCACAGTACATACAACGGTCGCGCTTCAGAAAGTGCGCCCGGCTCCAGCGAAATTCAATTTCCAGCAGTTGCGGTAGAACCGGCGTCCCCAATACCTGAGAGTAGGCATGCCCTTGCAGGGTTGAAGAGGGCAGGTGCTGATCCTTGAAAATCGAGACATAACGCAAGCGGCGGTCCTGCTTGAGGTCCAGGATGCGGTCGCGGAAAAGTTCCAGGACGTGGCCCAAGTGTTCCTCGGAAACCGCTGCCAGCGTCATTCCATGCACCGGAGATTCCACAACAATTTCATGTGCGCCAATTGTATTCATGCGGTTGAACATGCCCTCGGCCTGCCGGTCAGCATCCCCTTCCACGTGGAACAGCGGGGCGCGATCGTGAAAAACCCGCGCCAACCATGCACCCGTTGCATCGCGGTACTCGCGGATGGAATGGGGCGTCATGCGCTCGTTGCCAGGGCAAAAAGGGCAAGCCCCACTTTGATCGTGAACATCGGGCATTACCGGACGCTTGCCAGTAACCACCCAGCGCCTGGTAAATGGGTCCAAACGAAGTTCAGCCATGTTCGCAGCCTTTCGATCGAGATTGTGCTCAGGGCGACGGCTTGCGCGGCGAGCAACCTGCGACAGCGACGGAGGTAATCTCCTAACCCTTCATTCTAACTTGGATTGGCAGCTACGTCATGTTGGATGAAATGGGCAGGCAGATGGTGATGAGCAAATCAAACGTGAAACAGTATGCCGCTGGACCACGTTGCACACAAACCTCGACGCACGGCAGGGGGTATGGTAGTTTAATTTTCGAACACATCCAAACTGGAAACGAGGCACATGGCAGAGATAATTCCATTTCGCGCGCTTCATTATGACCCTCGAAAGATCTCCGACCTCGGATTGGTTGTAACGCAGCCATATGACAAGATCTCTCCTGAAATGCAGGCGCGCTACTACAGCTTAAGTCACTACAACCTGGTGCGAATCATTCGCGGGCGCACACTGGCGGAAGACGGCCCCGCGGACAATGTCTACGTGCGTGCGGCGAGAGATTTCCACGCATGGATCAAGAGTGGCGTGCTGGTTTCCGGACATGAGCCGGCCATCTATCCGTACCATCAGGAGTACGAAGTCCCCGGGCAGCAAGGCGTGCGGAAGGTACGGCGGGGCTTTATCGCGCTGCTGCGTTTGGAGGATTACTCGGCGCGGGTCGTTCACCGGCATGAAGAGACGCTTTCCGGCCCCAAGGCGGACCGCCTGCAGTTGCTAAAGTCCGCCGGGGCTCACTACGGCCAGATTTTCATGCTTTACAGTGACCCTGGTGGCGCGGTTGAAAATCTGCTTACGGCTCCCACGGCGGAGCGGCACTGGGAGCAGGTTACGGATGAGTATGGCACTCGGCACACTGCATGGCGCACTGCCGATCCCAAAATTGTCGCCGGGGTGACGGCGGCGATGAGTGACAAGCGGTTGGTGATCGCCGATGGCCATCATCGCTATGAAACGGCGCTCGCCTATCGCAACTACTGCCGGGAGGCGGGCCGGCAGGATGGCCGCGCGGAATACGTGATGGCGACGTTTGTCCGCATGGAAACGGAAGGACTTACCATCCTGCCGACGCACCGTCTGGTGCGCGGCCTGGCCAGCTTCGACTGGGCCAAATTCGCCCGGGACGCACGCGCGATTTTTGACTGGGAAGATGTCGTGGTAAAGGGGTCGGCAAACGAGTGGGCGGCACAATTCCCCGCCAAGCTTGCGGCGGCGGGCCGCGAGCGGCCGGCGATGGCTGCCTATGCGGGCCCCGGAAAACTTGGCTTGCTGCGCCTTCGTCCCGATTTTGACCTCGACGGCGCGCTTGCCGACGTTGCCCCCACGCTGCGCCGGCTTGATGTTGTTCTGCTCCACCGCCTGGTGCTGGAACGGCTGTTGGGCATCAGTGGGCAGGCTGTACGCGAAGAAAAGAACCTATCGTACTTTCGCGAGACGGCCCTGGCCTGCGAAAACGTGGAGAAGGGAAGTGGACAGGTCGCGTTCCTGCTGAATCCCACGCCCGTCGCCGCCGTTCACGACAACGCCCTGATCGACTGCCCGATGCCGCAGAAGTCCACGGACTTCTATCCCAAGCTGCTGTCGGGATTGACCATCTATTGGTTGGATAATCCCGCGGGGCAGTAGCGGGAACCTGGTAACAGGGCGGCGTAGCCACAACCAAATCTTCGTGGGCGGAGGAAGAGACCCCTCACCCGCCCCGCCTTGACCTGATGAAAACGGCGAATGTGTGCCACCCTCTCCCCGCGGAGAGGGCGGTTGAGTTACCGACCTTCTCCCACGGGAGAAGGTGCTGAGGTACGAAGCGGATGAGAGACCTCTTCTCCCCGGCGATCTGTTGTAGCCTCTATCTGTGGCTTGTATAACTTGACAATGATAGCGTAGGAAGATATTCTAGCTGGGAGCAGCCGGGGATGCCGGCATTCAGCGCGGTTCCTTTGCTTCGTCCGCCTGCTGATGCGAAGACTGAAGCGTTATGGTGGAGGGATAGAAGGTACGGAAACGACCGCCGCTTTCCACGATGTATCAGAAACAAAAGGGGTTAGCCATAAATCGCAAGAATCTGTCAGTAATATATGTAGTTGAAAATAGGCAAGTTAACTTGTTCGTGATGGTCGGCAGCGGGAAAAAACGGGGAGAAAAATGAAGGGATATTTCGCGATGTTATTGAAAACAAATGTAGAAAATATGTCCGTTTCATGCCTTTCCACGATGTCGATGAAAAATAAGCTACTTACAGGCGCCTTTCCACGCTGTTAATGAAAATAAATATAGTTAGCCAAATTGACGATCTTTCTTTGGAAGCGGGCAGTAAGATGGGGAGCGGTATTACGCCCTCCACTGGTACGATAAACCCGCCGCCAAAGTTTCGAATTTGAACGCGTGGTGGCATCATGGAAGGGGGATTGCTAGGTATTCTTGTACGAACCATCGATACATCCAGTTGCTTGCTTGAGGAGGATTAGGCGCAGTGTCAACATTCAGCGAAGTCTTTCAAGTCTCCAGTGCCCGCATTGAATCCCTGGCGGCATTGTCAAAACCCGCGCGTTCCATGGAGGCCATACTCGACGCGGCGGAACGGAAACCCGGCCTTGACGTGGAGGATGCGGCTTCGTTGATTGCCTGGGCCCGCGAGCCCGAGCGGCGCGCAGAAATCCACGCTGCTGCGCAGCGGGTTCGCAAGGCAGTGGCGCCGCCGACCGTAGAGTTCGTGATCCCGGTTTATCTCACCAGCTTTTGCCAGAATGAATGTCTTTACTGCGGTTATCGCCACAGCAATGCGCTGACCGACCGGGTACGCCTGAGCCCGTCCGAGTTCAACCAGGAACTCGAC
>JARLGN010000409.1 GCA_031292775.1 Acidobacteriota bacterium
TCGACGACAGCCAGCAGAAAATCACGCGTGCCATCCGTCGAGCCATCGTCTACGATGATGATCTCCTTGTCGAGATCCACCGCCTGGACACGCATCAGAATTTCTTCGATGGTAGCCACTTCGTTGAATACGGGCATGACAACGGAAATTTTGGGTGCGGGGTTTGCGGTCACGTTTTTCGTGTTGCCTTTCTGTTTTGTGGGGGCACTCCTCATGGGTGCCCAAACGGGGCCGACGGGATCCCTGGGGGAGGGCAGGCACGAGGCTTGTTCCTACAGCACACGTTTGGCGGCGGCTCCAACCATCAAGCCGTCACGGATGGAGTCTGCGATCCCTTGAAAGTTCCACCGGGCGTATCTTCCCACCATCTGTATCTCCAGTTCCTCCAACTTTTTCAATGCCGCGCCACGCCAGCGGGATCCCGGCCATGACCACGTATAGGCCACGTCAATCCACGTGGGATCCACAACCTCCGCGCCTTCGATAAATCCCCACTCCTGTAACTCCTTTACGGTTCCGGCGGAGTAATTCGCCACTTCTTCCGCGGAAGGCCGGCGACCTCCGGGGAAAGCCTTTTCGACATAGATGCTGACCCGGTTCTTTATGGCGCGGGAAGATTTGGGCAGGAAGGATGAATCCACATTGCTGTAAAAGCCCACCCGATGGAAGCCGGAGCGCGTTTTCGAGAGATAAATCCAATGGTCGGCCGGGCACTTTTCCCTGCGGGTTGCTCCGATATTTAAGACCAGCACCGACGTGTAAGGGTCGGGAGCCTCATCCAATTTGAGATTGAGCATCTCGACCATTTTGTTAAGCGGCAGTGTCGAAATCAGCGTCTGGTAGGCAGTTTCACTCCCATCATCACAGACCACCTTTTTGTGTTGAAGGTCGATTTGTTTGATCCGCTTTCCCAGTTGAACTCTGCATCGTCCCGCCATCCGTTGGGCCAGGATATTCAAGCCCTCTTCAGGGTAGATATAAGAAGTGTTATATCCGACGGGGGCGGTTGTTTCGAATGCGCCGCGAATGACCGCTGCGGAATCGACAGGGGATTTGTAGGCATCCTGCGGGGCAATTTGTTTCCACAGGCCAGCCGTATAGAGCTCGTGGAAGGGCCCAAAAAAGGCCTCTGTCAACGTAGGGCCAAAGTTCTGAGACAGCCATTCCTCCATCGTCCGGAAGGAACCCTTGCCGGTGCCGAGCATTTCCTGCAGGGCCTTCGTGCGCACTTCATTGCTCAAATACCCTAAGTGATTCTGCAATGGGTAGGGAACGTAGAGGCCCTGATCGGGGAAGAAAACGGAAGAGAGCCGCTGATAGGTTTTGACCGGGGTGAGAGTTCGAATAAAACGCAGGATGGCCGGGTCGCCGCCGAATATCCAGTGTCCGCCGCCAAGTTCAAACCGATAGGCTTCCCCGTCTGCCGGAGCCTGCGGCAACCTCGCGCTGGTGTTCGGGCGAACATAATACGAGGAGCAGATTCCCCCCATTGCTGATTCGGCCTCGAACACGGCCAACCCCGATGCCCAGCCAGCCGCCAAGCCGGTCACGCCTCCGCCGAGAATCATTCCTCTTCCCTTCCACTAACTTTCGCGAAATTTGGATACGTTCTTTCGCACCAGAATACCACACATGAAATGCCGGACAGCGGGTAACCACCCCGGCGCCCAAGGCGCCACCCCTCCTGAATCAGGAGGGGAATTCTTTAATGGCTCCCCTCCTCAGATGAGGAGGGGTGGCGCGCCGAGCGACGGGGTGGTGCTGACCGGTGGGGGTGACCCTGGCAGGTGAGGATAATGAGTGCACCGACGAGCTTCTCCGCGGCCGGTAGAGCCCGGCGCCACGCCGGCAGAGGCCTTGGCTACGAGGCGTTGGGCAACCGCGTAAGAGCTCCGTACATTTCCGGGCGGCGTGCGGCGATGCGATCGAATTCCCACTTGCCCGGTTCCCGGATCACATGATTGCAGTCGGCCGTGGCGGGATCGATTTCTGCGTAAATGATCGTTTCCTCCGTCTCGCCTGCTTCCACCAGTTTCGTGCCACTGCAATCCACAATTTGTGAATGGCCGGCAAAGCGGAAGCCGCGCTCCTCGCCCACGCGGTCGCAGGCAATGACATACATGTGATTCTCGATGGCGCGAACCGGAGGGGTGTGCAGCCAGGTATCGGATCCGGCCGGCCAATTGGTGGGAATAGCGAGGATCTGGGCGCCATTCAATTTGAGTATCCGCCCGGATTCGGGAAAACTACAGTCGTAACAAATGCTGATGCCGATCTTCCCGTGGGGCGTCGCGAAGACCGGAAACGGTGTGTCGCCTGGCTGGGTATGCCAATCCACTCCGATGCAGGGAAGATGAAGTTTGCGATAGGTTCCCAGTATTCCCTGGGGTGTGATGACCGCGGCAGAATTGAAAATATGGCCGCCCGCGCGTTCCAGCAGACCCACGACCACGGTACAGTCAAGTTCCCGCGCGGCAGCCAGTATCTTTTCCGTGGAAGGGCCGGGTATTTCTTCCGCCCAGGGCGCCGCTTCCTCGAGACTCACAAAACAGTAGCCGCTCAGCGCGCATTCGGGAAAGACCGCCAGCTTTGCACCCGCGCCTGCAGCCTCGTCCATGCGCTTGAGGATTTGATCGAGATTGCGCTCCTTGGCGAATAATTTGATGTCGATCTGAACCGCCGCCGCCTTCATTCATGCCTCCTGAGCTTTGATGGGCCGTCGGTATTCTAACAGCATTGCCGAATCTTTGCAGTGCTCGCCGCTGGAACGTAGCGCTGCCATCGTGGGGGCTCAATGCTGATAGGAAGCCAGCGTTACACTTTTGGCGCCGTCCGGAACCTGTCCCGACAAAGTCGGGAGGGCGGCACGTGCCGGGCCAAAAGCCGGCGCGACAACAGACCGCACGCACCACGATTTCAGACGCACGGCTCCGTGTCCCACAACTTTGTTTGGCCCATGGTGTTTAAGCTTGCGAATGTGCTCCGACCTGATTAAGATGTGTGCCAGCAAATTCTGGGGTAGTACAAGACTTTCAATTTGGAGGAAAAATGAAGAGGACAATTATCACTTTGACCGTGGTGATCGCCGCCTTGGTTTTGGCAATCGTGCTTGGATCGCCGAAGGCGCAGACTTTTAACTCATCGGCAGCCATCGCTGCCCCAGCTCCGGCACCCATGGCCGTTCCGATGCCGAATCGCTGTCCAAACATCCATGAAGCTATCCGTGCGCTCGAATCAGCAGAGCGAGATTTGCATGAAGCCCGCCACGATTTTTGCGGGCGCAGGGCAGAAGCAATGCGGACAGTGCATGAAGCGATTGAGCAGTTGCGTGGCGCAGAAGGTTGCGATAAGTGCCGCTAAGCAGGCCGTAAAGCAACCCGCAGAAATCTTTGTTTAATCCATGAAGACTTAATAGGGGCACGGCGCTCAAAGGGTTTGAGCACTGTGCCCCTTGGTTTTTTTTGAGACGATCTGCCATCAGCCCACCCTTGCCCTAAAATCCCGCGCTGATTCCAAGTGGAGCGCTGGCATCCTGCCGGCCCCGGAAAGTACCGCCAGCATGGCGGCGCTACGTTCAAACCGGGACAGCGCCCAGAATTCTCCCTCTTGACAAAAGGCGAATAAAAAGCGAAACTCGCTTTAGTCATTTTACAGGGGGTTCCGTATGGGTTGCATTTCACTGCGGGGACCAGTTGATAAAGTGCCTCTGGTGGGAATTGCGCGTATGGCGGCCCAAAGTCCTTTAGTGCGCGAGCGGGCGGAAGTTGAGTACTACAATCTGGGGACGCGGTCGGCGCTCAATCGAGAGTCCAGCGGGCGCATGCCTTTTGCCTGGACCCTTAACCCTTACCGTGGCTGCGAGTTTGGCTGCCAATACTGCTACGCCCGGTATACCCATGAGTTCATGGAGATCTGGGACACGCGCGACTTTGAACGTAAA
>JARLGN010000410.1 GCA_031292775.1 Acidobacteriota bacterium
CTGGGCGTAGTCTTTTCCGAACATGGGGTAGTTGTCCCAGGCAACAAAGTCCAGAGAGCGGTTCAGGTCGTAATAATCCACACCTGAATACATCCCCATTTCGTTGTGGGTGATGGCCTGGCGGGGAGCAACCCTGCGCAGGATCGCCACTTGGACGTCCACGTACGCGTGCGTTGAGTCACTCTGGAACCGATAGAAGTCCAGGTTGAGACTGGGATTTGATGTCTCGTAAAGCGTATTCCAGGGCAACGGGATTTCTTTCCAGTCGTGATAAGTGTGACCCCAGAAGATGGTTCCCCAATCAGCGTTCAGTACCTCCAACGTCTGGTATTTGTGCCGGCACCATGCCTGGAATGCCGCGCGGCTAGCGGGGTCGAAGCACTTGGGGCCTCCCACCTCGTTGTCAATTTGCCAGCCCAGCACTCCCGGGTGATTCTTGAAGTGCTCCGCCATGGCCGTAACGATGCGAGTGGTGGCGGCAACGAAATCAGGGTTGTGGACGCAATAATTGCGGCGTGAACCGTAGCGATAACGGACGCCATTCTCATCCATGGCAGCGATGTCGGGGTACTTTTCATATAACCATGCGGGCGGCGACGCTGTGGGGGTTCCCAGCACCGCGCGGATTCCATGCGCGTTCAGCACCTTGAGGGCGCGGTCGAGCCAGCCGAAATCGAATTGGCCTTCCTGCGGCTCCATCTTTGCCCAGGCGAACTCCCCCATGCGCACAAAGTTGATTCCGGCCTCCTGCATCATCGTCGCGTCTTTTTCCCACTGACTTTCGTTCCAAGCTTCCGGGTAGTAATCCGCGCCATAGACGAACTTCCCCCCGTTCCATGCGATTAAGTCAAACGACTTTGCGGCGGGCGCTGTTTGTCCGTAGGCTGCCAAACTCGTAACGAAGCAAATACCTATTAATGCGCACACGACCCTGGTCCACAATCGACTCATGATTTAACCTCTCTCAAAATTTCCACGATGCTAACCGGAATTGCGGATCATGTCGATAGTTAATAGGGAGATGCTGACCACCGTGCCTCCCCATGCGGGCAACGTGCGAAAGAGGGGGGAGCATCAAATCGCAAGGTGTTTGCGGCTCAGCTTTGGCATTGGAATGAGAATCGGATGTTGAAACTTCGATACCCTTCCGGACGGGGGCGAACTCAAACCAGATGGCGCCAACAACGGTTCAGCGAAACCCCTGGGCGGGTGGGCTGCATGGGCTTGGAGCCGGATGACGGTAAGAAGGGAACTACGGTAAGGTTATTGATTCGAGGCAGAAACGGAAACGCGCACGCCCCGCTCGAGGAGGGCTTGGAGGTCCAGGGCGAGTTCTTTCGCTACCTCGGGTGACTGGCATGTCAAAAGGGTGCGCAACGCCAGCAGGGTTTCTTTGGCAATCAAGTCAAAATCGTGGAAATAGTAATCCAGACGGTTCCATAATTCGTCGGAAGAATCGAGCGTCCGTTCCCCCTCGCGGCAAGCTCGCCGGAATTCCTTGCTCAGGAGGACGCTGGCGCGCGACATTAACCGTAACTGCAGGGAATAGCGGCGTTTGGAGCTGAACAGTACCTGGTCCAGGAACTCGTATAAGCCTATATAGTCAATCACGATTCGGGATTTGAAGTGGCCCGACGCGACGCGGCGCACGGGGACGACTCCGTTGGTTAAGGGCAGGAACTTGGCAAGTACACCTTGCAGACCCACAATGAGTTGGGTGAGTCGCTCCCATTCTCCCACGGCGAGGCGAACGACGTGCCATGCCATTTCCTGCCGGCCTGCCTCCCGTTCACCAAAAGCGTCATTGAGGGTAATCCCCAGGATGGTAGAATGGGCTTCGATCTCCTGCTCTACAGGCTGGTAGATGCCTTGCAGGTCCCCGCGCAGACACCCAGGTTTCTTTGCCTGAGCCCTTCCCGTGGCGCCCATATGGAGGATGCGGCGCAATAACATGCCCACGGCTACGAGAATCAGACTGGCCAATAGCCACTTCATGTTCACTACTATAAGGAATTGCTCCCCCGACTTCAAGTTGGAAAGTTAGCCGGATCAAGGGGTTATGAACTGGTTATTTAGGATTCTTGGAATTGCACCCATCACCATTCATGTGAATTGTGGGAATGCTTCGCGACGAAACAGGTGTTCAAATCTGACTAAAATCAATTTTGCTTGGATTGTCGACGCTTGAGAAAAAAGCAAACCTCCACGCGAGCGTTCCTAGCAGGCTGATGAAAAAGCTATCGGGCGTGAGGTAGCGGCGGGTTTAACATGCCAATTCGCCAACTATTTCAACGCACGATGGCGGCATAAACCCGCTGCTGCCTCTTTCTTCATCACCCTGCCAGGCCTAGGTTATTTTGAAGCAGACCAGATCCAGAGGCTGAACTTTCATGGCGACCTGGAATCGCCAATAGCCGTCTTCGTGCTCCACCTGATGAACGACGGGTTCCTGAGACATCAGAATTTCGAGCCGAGGCGTTCCTGCCATAGCCGGCACGCGGAAAGCTATTTGCGAGAGGGTGTCAGGAGTAAGGTTGGCGATCCCGATGATAACCGCATTCTGGCTGTCCCGGCGCAACGGAAGCACGTTAGCCCCACCATCAACAAACAGCGGCAGCGGGCCCTTGTTGATCCATTCCAGCATCTTTCTTAACACCTGTTGGCGTTTCCATCCACGGAAGCTGACCGCGCAAAGATCGCCGCGAGAACCGTTGAGGGGAATTACTCCCACACGTCCTCCCAAAGGGTTTTCAAATAGCGTCATCCCCGGGAGAGAAGAGCCACTGTCCGGCGGACAGATTCTGCTCACGATGACTGTGTTTTCGAGGGGATCAAGCCGATATTTGGTAGCACCGGCGATGGTCTCATCCTGATCGGCGTACCTATCGGCAAATCGGCCATCGACCATGCGTTCGTAGTTGTATGCCCCTGACAACGGCTGAAGATCCTTTAGGCCCAATGCAGATGCGAATCCCTTTTCAACCAGGAAAGCCGCCGCGTCACCATCCAATAACAGTTTGCCTTGCAGCAAGGCTAGAAGCTCATCCTGGGTGCGCTCCTCCAAATAGGCGCGGCTGGCCAGCTTTACATCATCGGGATAAAAGGTGGTAGCAAACCCCATCAGGTCCATGGCTCCTTCCCACACGCGGGGTGCGGGCAGTGCCGTCATCCGATCCGACTCCACTTTCCGGTGCAAAGGGAAACGCTGGTCCCAAAGGATCTGGAGCCCGCGTTCCGTTTCACATTCAGCCGACCAGGCGCAAATGCCACGGAAGTAATCGAAAGAATCCCTGAGCACTTGATCAAACGCCGTGTCGTAATCAAACCGCGTATCCACAAAACTGAAAATATCCAGGGTTATGTCGGGAGGCGCCAAAAATAAACTCAAGGCGATCTGGAGACGAGTGAGGCGGGCGGATTTGGCGAACCGCGTAGACAGACCGTTTTCAAGTTCCGGGGTCAGGCGCATTCTCCCACCCAAGAGAGGCTGCAATTTCCTCATGCAGGCGATTTCGTGCGGCGTCTCGGTGTAGACGCCTTCCTGATAAGAGGCATAATGAGGACGCAGCACCGGTTGATTCCCGCTGACGGAGAAGGCTTGGACCATGTCGAGCCAGCGCCTCCCCTCAGCGGCGTGCGTGTTGGGGTCGGAGCACATCAGACCCATGTGGGTCTTAGCCGAAGCGGCCTTCACGGCGGTGGAGATGATCCGAGCCGCCTCGAGAATCGAGTCGCCACAAAGGTCCAGCCAGCCCTTGCGTTCTGCCGTTGGCTGCGGCCATGCGCGCAGGATCTGATGGACAAGTTCCTCCCGGGTCAATCGCCTTCCCGTCCGCCGGGCCATTTCTTCCAGATGCAGAGGGCAAAAGCATCCCCAGGAAACCGGGGAATGATTGTGGTAGCGAAAGTCGTCATCGAGGTAAATGATCTCGGGCTCGAGTTGGGCGAACAGGCCGTACAGCCGGCCAATATAGGCTTTCCACTGAGGATCGATCGGGCACGGGACGGCACGGGATTGTGCGCCGTCGTCACCCACCATGAATTGCCAGGAGAAGCGGCTCCGCTCGTCGCGATCGATATCGGCATGACCAAGCGTCGTCCACATATTAATGCTGGTGTGCAGCCCGGCCGCCCGCAAGCGGGAGAATACCGGCCGCAAAATTCCCACGCGGCCCTCGGCCTCTTCCAAAGTGGGAAGGTTCCAGCCCATGTCCCAATGGTTGCCGCTGAAAAGAATGACGTGCGAAATACGATTCTCTTTGCAGTAGGCAATCAACCCATCGGTCTGCTGGGAGGCGCTTTCGCTGCGTATGAAATAGCGCAACATGTAATTCACCGGGGATGCGCTCTCGGTCGCGGCGACAGGGTTCGATCCAGGCAGCGCGTCAACCCACAAAGCCACGGTACCGGGAACGGAAATCACAGATTTGCAAAATCCTCGTCGGGTTACTGACATTGCGGGCCTCCAGGGCAGAAGACTCAGGTCCCTTTCCTCCGGCGTGGTCCTCGGTTTCTCCAGCGGTAGGTCCGGTGAGCCAACATTTTCCGTCTTTAGATTTCAACCGGCCGATAACATATGCCTGACTGCCTCAAAATGCAATTGAGTGGGCGCGCTTTTTGTGTCGAGCGTCTCAGTGACCTTCCCGGCCCGCACCTTTCATAGGACCGGTCAATCGCGCCCCTTTTCTTGACACTGTTTTTGACTGCAACCTATAATGCCCGTTACATCTTTTCGTTGAAACTCTCCACAGATTGTAGGTAACCCCAGTGCCAGAGAATGAACAGTCAGACCTGATCCAGCAGCGCGAGAAGAAACTCCAGGCGATCGTTGACCTGGGGTTTGAGGCCTACCCGCGCAAGTACGACGTAACGCACGCGATCCCGCAAATCGTGACGGAA